>JBDTAN010000317.1:0-14188 GCA_039924585.1 Chitinophagaceae bacterium
ATATAGTGCAGGCTTCAGGTACATCGCATCTAAATATATTTCAATAGGCACACATTATGATAGTGATATGGGTATTGGTGCAGGTTTAATTTTCACCTATTAAAATTTTAAAAATCATTAAAAATTAAAGAAAATGTCAAACAAAGAAAATTTTCGAAATGAATTTGAACAGTATGCTGAAAGTAAACTCAATGAACATGTTGCAGAATTAAATACGCGGTATGAAAATGAAAAAATAGATAAAGAAACTTTAGAACGCGCTTTTGAAGTGCATAAAACAATATTTTCAAGTGAGTTAGATGAGAAAATTCAAATACTGGAAAACGAAAAAAGTGACACATTCAATAAAGAGCGCCTCGAAGATTTAAAAAAACAATTTTTACAAAAATTTAAATTGCTTGTAAATAAGGTTTAAATGATAAAGGAAGCCTTTTATTTTACTAAACATAAAAGATCCTGAAGTGAAAAAATTGTTTGAAGTAATAACTGCATGACTGGAAAAGAAATTGTAGCAATGAAAGCCATTTAGAAAGGCTGAAAAAAGAATAATAAACTTATCTTAGTTTTTTTTAAAAGAATCGGATAAATGGAAGAACAGATTGATTTTTATTTTAATGAAAATGGTTTAATGGTATTGACTGAAAAATTTCTTTTGGAGCGCTGCTATTGTTGCGGAAATGGTTGCCTGCATTGCCCGTACGATCATATAAATGTTTTACCGGTAGAAAACAATTTGATAAAACCAGCCAAAACAAAAGATGAAATTACAGAAAACTGAAAAGGCAAAAATTCCTGCCAAAGAAAAAGCAGCACAGTATAATTTTTATAATGATGTATGGAGTGTTACTCAAAAAATTCCGCGTGGTCGCGTCACATCGTATGGTGCGATTGCAAATTATCTAGGCGCGAAATCTTCTGCAAGGCTTGTTGGCTGGGCATTAAATGTGTCTCATAGTTTAGCGGGAAAAGTGCCCGCACACCGGGTTGTAAACCGCAATGGCATGCTGAGTGGAAAAATGCATTTTGCCACGCCTACCTTAATGGAAGAATTATTATTAAAAGAAAAAACAATTATAAAGGATAATAAGGTCGTTGATTTTGAAAAAAAATTCTGGGACCCGGGGAAAGAACTTTCGCTTTAATAGCTGTGAGCTATCAGCTTTGAGCATTCAGCAAAAAGCTAAAATATATCTTATAGTAAATCTTCCCGTTACGTTTTAATAATACGGACTGATAAACCAATACACCAGCGGCCCGCTTACGGAAATATAAAACCAGATTGGCCAGGTAATGCGTGTAAGTTTTTTGTGCGCGGGAAAATCAGCAACTAACCCGCGATACGCAGTGAATAAAATAAATGGCAACATAATAGCTGCCAGAATAATATGTGTGGCGAGTAGTATAAAATAAAATATTCGTTCACTTCCAACTGCTGCTATTTCTTCAGCGCTCACTATTCCATCATGATTGATATCGCCAAATTTAGTTTCACCCGCGAGTACATGATGACATATATAAGAGATTAAAAAAATAACCGAAAGAACTAAAGCGGTAATCATAATTTTTTTATGCAAATGAAATTTTTTCATCTTCACTGCAATCAATGCAGCAATTAATAAAACGGCAACGAGCGAATTTATAACCGCATTTATTTTTGCAAAAATGTGTGGATCAAAATTTACTTGTACAGGTAATTTATAATTTCCCAATAATGCTACGGCGCAAAAAATGAAGATGGAAAAAATCCAGATTATTTTTTTTGCTTTTTTGTCATTCCGCTGTAATACAGGCTGTGGAAGGTTCTCAGGCATCACCGGATTGCTTTTTTTTCTTTAATAAATAATTCACCACGAAGATTACGGCAATCAAAGTAATACTAAAAAAAATGGCCATTTGTACAGGATCAAATTCGGATTCTTCCGGACCGGAAGGTTTTTCCATCATCAGTAAGCCAATATTTTTTGCCAATTCACCATAAGAACTTGTATCAAGGCCATCATAATAAATTTGCGGGCCAAGCCTTCCCCGTACAACATGATCTTTATCCAGCAACACCAATTTTTGTGTATGCACAAAAGCCGTGTCCACACCTTCACCATCTACGAGGCCGAGTTTAAATTCATTCAATGCCAGGTCATAAATATCTTTTTTAGGACCGGTAAGCAACCACCAGTTATCACCATCCACACCATAATGATCTGCATATTTTTTTAACACAGATACAGAATCTCTTTCGGGATCTACAGAGAAAGATAAAAATAAAACAATCGATGAATCAACCGTTTCCATGGGATCGCCGCCTTTGAGAAATGACTGCTGCAATTTCCGTATGTTCTTAGTCAATGTCGGGCAAATAGACGGGCAATGTGTAAAAAAGAAATCGGCGACGATGATTTTATTTTTTATGCTGTCAAGCCGAATGGTATCGCCGAGTTGGTTAACAAGTGTAAAGTTTTCTGTTTTGTGCCATACTGTATCGGTACTCATTTTTCCATTATCATTTTTTTTCACAACGGAATCCCAGTAAAGCCGCTTCGGCATTTGTACTGCTCTATCGCTCGCGTTTTTAACGAGATAATAGCCAGTCACTGGAATTAAAATGGCAATGCATATAGCAAGAAATGCTTTCAGTTTCATAATGATGCGAGTTACAAAAAAAACCATTGCTATGCAGCAATGGTTTCGTTATATTATTTAAAAATAACTTCAATTAATCAAGCCCTCCGGGTTTTACTTCTTTGTGTTCTTCCGCAGGTGGTGGCATTTGAATGGTTGATTTTTCTTTGTAATAAGGCTCATACCTGTTTTTCATCACGTTATAAGAATGTCCATCCATAATAAATGCAAGAATAAACCAAACGAATAATAACATCGGAATTCCGATTGACATAATGAGTGTTCGTACTTCATGTTTTAAATGCATAAAATAGCCAATGATATAAAATGCTTTGGCCAGCATTAAAATAATAATGACGCCTTTAATAAAATAATGCAATGTTTCTATGGGCATGCCGATCATTGAAAAACCCAATGCCAATTCTACGATCGTTAATACAGAAAGTATAATGGTAATCCGCCATATCTCTTTTACTGCGGGATCTTTCTGTCCTGGTTGTAACGCGATTGTTGCTGAATGTGCCATGAAAATTATTTATAGATTTTTTAAATTAAATCAGGTAAAAACAAGTGAATACAAATACCCAAACCAGGTCTACAAAGTGCCAGTATAAACCTGCTTTTTCGATCATCAGGTAATGGCCTTTATGTTCAAATTTATCCTGCAATGTCATGATGAGCATGATCACATTTATGACGACTCCGGAAAACACGTGGAAGCCATGGAAACCTGTAATTGTAAAAAAGAAATTCGTAAAATTAGAAGTAGAAATACTGCCATCTGAATTTGGAAAAGGATTACTTCCCCACCATGCGCCTTCACTGTGCAGGTGTGTCCATTCGATAGCCTGGCAACTTAAAAATGCAAGGCCCCCGATAATTGTCCAGATAAGGTATTTTACAACTTGCTTTTTATCCATCTTATGCCCGGCATGTACTGCTAAAACCATGGTTACAGAACTCATGATAAGTATAAAAGTCATCAGGCTTACAAACAAAAGCGGATGCCCTGGGCCGAGGCCCGGGAAACTACCAAAAACGATATTCGGATTTGGCCAACCATTCGTTGCGAAACGGGTAGTTCCATAAGCGATCAATAATGCACCAAAGGTGAATGAGTCACTCATTAAAAAATACCACATCATCAATTTTCCGTACTCCACATTGAAGGGACTTTTGCCACCTTTCCAGGTTTGTGAAATTGCAGTTGTATTAGCCATGTGTTTAAAAAAGTTTCGTTTGCAAATTTATTGGCTGATGCTCAAAATTCCGTACAAAAAAGATTTTTTTATTTAAAAATCTTTCAAAGCATAAATTTAGTGCATCCAGTTGAAAAATATAAATAAATAAATCCAAAGTATATCCACAAAATGCCAGTATGTAGCTGCAACCTCGATGGGTATTGAGCTATAGCTTTTTGTTTTATAACTATATGCGCGAAAAAAAATAATTAATAATGCGACTACGCCACCCAGCACATGCAAAATATGCAGGCCGGTAATGATGCCCAAAAAAGATGCCGCGGGATTACTTCCCTGCCAGATAAGCTGAACGCCATGATCATTTAAATATAAAAATCCCACGCACTGCAACACTGCAAATGCAACTCCTAGAAATGCAGTGATTGTTATAAATAATCTATACCGCTTCATTTCACGGGCTTTAAAAGATTTCAAAGCAAGGTGCATTGTGAAGCTGCTCACCAGGATCACAAACGTGGACACCCAAAAAATTGGTGGCAGGGAAAATTCCAGCCAGTTTGCCTGTCCGCTTCTTACTATGTACGCGCTGGTGAGACCGGCAAACATCATCACAATGCTCGCCATGGACACCCACAAAATAAATTTATGGGGATGTATTCTTGTGTCCTGTGGGTGTTTTAAAGTGCTTGCCATCATATCAACATGTTTTAATAATTTTTATAGCCTTTTTAAAAATGATAATTTATTTTATCAGCCAGTAAAGAAAGATAAACAATTGGCAAATAAATATAACTGCTAAACATTACACGCCGTGCATCTTTCACCTGCATGCCTGTATATAACCGGATGCATTGTATAACGATGAAAATATTCGCTGCAACAATAATCCATAAACTAACAATACCACTTATATGAAAATAAAATGGCAGAAGACCCACCGGCAGCATCATTACTGCATACATAATTGCTTGTAAAGCGGTGTATTTTGTTGGCCCTTTTTCATTGGGTAAAAGTTTGAATCCAGCTTTCGTATAATCAGTGTGTGCCACCCAGGCAATTGCCCAGAAATGTGGGAATTGCCAAAAAAATTGTATGCCAAATAAAGCCCAGCCGGCAGCATTTAAAATGGTGAATTCACCAACACTTATTTCAGCAAACGGGTTAATTATACCTGTTGCAGCTACCCAGCCAATGAGACAGGGAAGGGCACCCGGAAGTGCACCTACGAGAACCGCTAAGGCGCTTTTCTTTTTTAATGGCGTATATACAAATGCGTAAATAAATAAACTGATAGCGGATAAAACTGCGGAAGGAAAATTAAAGAAATACCACATCATCGAAACACCGATTCCACCTGCAATCCAGGCAAAAGTAAAAGCTTCAGTATCGCTCATTCTTCCTTCTGCTACAGGTCTTTTGCCAGTGCGGCGCATCAAGGCATCTGTATCTTTTTCCACGCCCTGGTTGATTGCATTGGCACTTGCCGTAACTAATAAACCAGCCACAAAAAGTATTATCGCCATTTGCCAGCCTCCATGAATATTTGGCGCAAGGAGATAGCAAATAACACAGGTAAATACCACTGTAAAGCTGAGTGTAAATTTGCTCAGCAGAAAATAGTCTTTTACTTTAGAAGCAAAAGTATAAGTAGTGGATGTATCAATTGTGCTGCTCATCATAAAGAATGCTATCAAAAAACGAACTGATCAACTATTTTTATGCAAATGCCCCGAAATGTTCCAGGGCATTTTATTTTAAATTTTAATGATCCATTTACCCTGCAAATCAACGAAGTTTTTCTTCATCACCTAATGGCACATTCTGAGGAATAAAGTCAATTCCTTCTTTGCCATATTCATACGCGCCGCGATAAACTTCCGGTATTTCTCCTTCCCAGTTTCCATGCCCCGGACGTATGGGTGTTGTCCATTCAAGTGTATTTGCACCCCATGGATTCAAAGTGGTAACTTTTCTACCTTTCCATATAGAATAAAAGAAATTTAATAAAAATAAAATTTGAGTTGCGAATACGACAATAGCCGTAAAGCTGATAACTTTATTTAAATCTGCAAATTGTTTAAAGCTTTCCCAGTTACTGTAATCGTAATAACGGCGCGGCATACCTGCTAGTCCCTCATAGTGCATTGGCCAGAAAATTACATACGCGCCAATCATTGATATCCAAAAGTGGATATAGCCTAAATTACTGTTTAAATATCGCCCATACATTTTCGGAAACCAGTGATATACGCCGGCAAACATTCCAAACATTGCCGCGACACCCATTACAAGGTGGAAATGTGCAATAATGAAATAAGTATCATGAATGTGAATATCAATGGCAGAATTCCCCATCCAGATACCGGTAAGTCCACCAGAAATAAACATGCTCACAAAGCCAATCGAAAATAACATCGCAGGCGAAAAACGAATATTTCCCCGCCAGAGTGTCGTTATCCAGTTAAACACTTTAATGGATGATGGAACGGCAATTAATAAGGTAAGCAATACGAATATAGAACCCAGGAATGGATTCATTCCTGTTACAAACATGTGGTGTGCCCATACAAGGAAAGAGAGGATTGCAATCGCAAACAAGGAAGCAACCATTGCCGTATAGCCAAAGATCGGTTTTCGGGAATTGATACTAATGACTTCCGAGACTATTCCCATACCCGGTAAAATTACAATGTACACTTCCGGGTGACCGAGGAACCAGAATAGATGTTGGTATAATATAGCATTTCCACCCTCGTTTGGAAGTGCCCCAACGCCATTTATATATATATCTGAGAGGTAAAAACTTGTACCAAAATTTCTGTCAAAAATTAAGAGGATAAACCCGGATAATAAAACCGGGAAAGATAATACACCTAATACTGCAGTGAAAAATAAAGCCCAAATGGTGAGTGGTAATCTTGTCATACTCATACCTTTGGTACGCATATTCAGGATAGTAGTGATATAGTTTAAACCACCAAGCAATGAAGATACCACGAATAATGCCATGGCAATCAACCATAAATCCATTCCCGTTTTAGAACCTGGTGAAGCACTACCTAAAGCGCTCAATGGCGGATAAGCTGTCCAACCTCCACTGAATGGCCCGGTTTCAACAAATAGAGAGGAAAGCATTACGGTACTGGCTGCAAAGAAGAACCAATAGCTCAGCATATTCAAAAATGGTGATGCCATATCCCGCGCACCTATTTGCAACGGAATCAGAAAGTTTGCAAAAGTTCCACTAAGACCTGCGGTTAAAACAAAAAATACCATGATTGTTCCGTGCATTGTTACTAACGCATAATAAGCTTCAGGATCTATATGTCCACCTTTTGCCCATTTTCCCAATAGAGTTTCCAGGATTGGAAAACTCGTATCCGGGAAACCAAGTTGAAGCCTGAAAAGAACGGACATCAAGCCACCTAAAATTGCCCAGATCATTCCCGTAATAAGAAATTGCTTAGAGATCATTTTATGATCCTGGCTAAATACATATTTTGAAATAAAACTTTGGTGGTGCTCATGATGGCCTTCATGATGTGCTGCATCATGCGGAATTAAGATTTCCGTACCGGTATGTAAAACAGTTTCTTCGTTCATAATATTTTCTTTTGTCCTACTGTTTAAAATTATTTATTCAGGTTTTTGCCTTAATACTTTTTTTGCTGGTGACTGTACAACTGATGCAGTGCTTTTTGTGCTATCTGCTCCATTAACCGGTACTGCCGGTTTCATATTAGCCGGATCTTTATCCGGGTAAGCTGCATAATATGCAGGTTTTTGTTTTGCCATCCATTCATCGAATTCCGGTTGTGTTACAACCATTACCACGCCTCGCATTGAATAGTGGCCGTTACCGCAAATCTGGTCACAACTGATTTCATAGGCAAAGTTTGGATCACCTGTTTTTTCAATCATTTCCTTTGTGGTGAATTTTGGCGTTAACCAAAGCGTTGTTGGTGTTCCGGGTACTGCATCCATTTTAAGCCTGAACCATGGAAGGCCCACATCATGTATGACATCCCTGGAACCGATAATTAATTTAGTTGGTTTATTTTTAACCATATAAACAGTTCCCTGTTCCAAAACAATATCATCATGGGCAGCAGGATCATCAGTTACATGAATAGCTGCACTGTCCCGCCAGTTCATACCCAGTGCATTGGTGGGATCAATCATTTTATAATATTTTTTCCCAAATACACCATCATTTCCTGCGTAGCGGAAAATCCAGTTAAATTGTTTGCCGATCACTTCTATTTCCATAGAATTTTTCGGGGCTTCGCCTGTAAAAGCAAACCAATTGCGCAAACCAATCACGATTAAAACAGTTAATACAAGCGTTGGTACAATCGTCCAGATCGCTTCCAGTTTATTGTTATGTGGAAAATAAAAAACTTTTCGCTTAGGACTTTCCTGGTATTTGAAAGCAAACCAGAATAATAATATTTGAGTAATTAAAAATACAATTCCCGTGAGGATTAAAGTTACCCATATCATATGATCCACTTCATCACCTTGTGTACTGGCAGATTCATGCACCATCAGGGTTTTTCCATATAAAGCATCATTGCAATAATAAACGGCAATCAATCCCACGATCAGGAATGCAATCATGAAAAAACCATTTACTTTATTGTTGTCTTTTCGTGCTTTCTCCTCACCTTTCAGGACTGCAACATATTCACTTGCTTTTGCAATTTGAAAAATGATCAGGAAAACCAGGACGATCACAGCGATGATAAAAAAAGTTGACATAATTCAAAAAGTTATTTTCTATAATTAATAGTATCGTGTTATTCTAATAAATTTTAAGTCTGATGTATGATGCTTTCTTTCAGGTATGGATGGAATTTTGCAACGAGTGGTTTACTAGCAAGCGCCCGTCCTACAAAATGTATCATCAAACCTATAAATAATGCTGCAACACCAAAATCCAACCAGCCTAAAGTTAACGTGTCTTTTGAAATACTTGCCATTACCATTTGGTAAAAATCAATCCAGTGGCCAAAGATTATAAGCACTGCCATAAAGGTCATCATGGTATAATTTCTTTTCGTGGATTTTTTCATTAATATCAGTATCGGGGCAACAAAGTTAATAATGAGATTAAAGAAAAATATGCCTTTATAAACACCCTGCACCCTTGGTTTAAAATAAATAGTTTCTTCAGGAATATTTGCATACCAAATCAGCATGTATTGTGCAAACCAGAGGTATGTCCAAAAAATGGAGAATGCAAACATAAACTTACCCAGGTCATGCAAATGCTCTTCGTTGGTATATTCCAGGTAGCCTTTATTTTTTAAATAAATTACCCATAGTGCAATCAATGCACAACCGGAAACAAAAGTGCTCGCAAATGTATACCAGCTATACATCGTAGAATACCAGTGAGCATCCAGGCTCATCAACCAAAACCAGGGAGTAACTGAACCAATTGTAAGTGCAAACCATACAATAAATAAACCAGCGGTGACTGTATTTCTCCACACAAAATGTTTTCCTTTCTCGTAATCCATCGGTGCAACATCTGCCTCATCACTCAATTTGCGCATTCTGGCACCCAAAATACTCCAGAGGCCGATTGATAAAACTGACCAGGCTACAAAAAATGTAGGATTCAAAAAGCCACTTTTACCATCCAGTATTTTGTCATTAGCTACTGCATCATTGTCAATCCAATGATAAATACTATGCAGGTGTCCACCAAAAATGATGTATAGAAAAACAACAAACGTAATTACCCCAAATATTGGAACCATGGTAGAAATTGCTTCAGCAACGCGCTGAAAAACCAACTGCCATCCGCCCATGGCAAGTGTTACAGCGCAGACAAAAAACATAGTAGCATTACAAATGAGTGTAAAGTAAATGCTGTTATACATGATAGTACCCCAAAATACAGATTGCTCTTCTTCTGTGCCTGTGCCATGTAAAATAAAACCAACGATGATGGAAATAACGCCGATAGCTATAAGCGCCATCGCCCAGGTTTTCATCTTTGCAGGAATTTCAAATTTTTCTTTTATTGATACCATTTTAAAAAGTTTGTCTCTGAAAATTAATTTTTATGGTTTTGCTGCTGTTGAATCTTTCGCCGGCGCTGCATTCGCTGCTGCCGTTGTCTTAGCAGTTATTTTTTGCTTTGACCGTATATAATGAATAATTTCCCATCGTTGCTGCCTTGTTAATTGTGATGCATAACTTCCCATTAAATTTTTTCCATAGGTAATGGAGTAAAACATCTGGCCATCCGGCATATCCAAAGTGGATAAATTTTTGGGGGCTGCCGGAAATGGGCCCTCCCCTCCTTTATATAATGGTCCATTGCCATCCAATGCCGTTCCATGACAAATACCGCAATTGATCAGGTATAAACGTTCCGCTTCTTTCATATCTTTTTCGTCCAATGCGGGAACGGGATTTTGCACTTGCCTGGATGCATAATAATTAGTGGTATCTCCCTGCATATCTTTTGCGAATGGAAAAGGCATATCTTCTCCCCTGGCAACAGTTCCGGCTACGGGCATATTATCATAAAAAATTTTATCTCCCGGATGAGTGGCATTCTCCGTAAATTTTGTAGAATCCCTGGCATCGTAAGTTTCATAAGCCCTGCTGTATGCCATATCCGGCATATATACATGGCCCGGTTCCCGTCTTATATCATTGCATGCAGCAAGCAAAAGTGTGCCGGATAAAATAGATATGCTTATTGATTTTTTCATCATAAATAGTTCTGTTCGTTATGCTATATCAACCGTTGTATCCCTGTATAATTGTTGTTCCCTGTCGTATGTTCCAAACCACCAGCCTGTTTCCGCAAATTGCTCATGTACATCCGCCGCACCGTTTGCCTCGAGAAATGCAATAGCATCCTGTGAATTTGTTTTTCCTGAACATTCTATTACCATGGCAAAAGTGTCATCCGTTGATCTTAATACAAAATGGTGCTTTTTTACAAATGGTGCCAACTGGCAGAGGTAACAAAAAGTCATTGTCATACCAACCGCAGCGAATAAAACGGTCAACTCAAAAGTGATAGGGATCCATGCAGGCAAAGCAAAGTGAGGTTTACCACCAATATTCAAGGGCCAGTCCTGTACAAGTATATAACTTATACCGCCTAATGCTGTTGCTGTTCCTGTGATACCATAAATAAATCCTGCTGTATGAATGCTGGTTTCACGCAAACCCATTTCATGATCAAGGCCATGAACTGCGTAAGGCGTAAAAACGTCATGTATTTTGTATCCGGCTTTTCTTACTGCTTTCACAGCGGGAAATAAAACCGCTTCATCCTTAAAGCTGCCAACAACAAATTTCTTTTTTGCCATATTAATTTCTTTTCCTTTTATAAATTTATACCTGGCTTTTATTAATGCGCATATTCACCTGCAAATTCTTCCACTTTCTGTGATTCTATACCACCAACCTGTTCTTTATAATTCTGCCCGCTTGTTTTCAATACATGTTTAATTTCTGCAATTGCAATAACCGGGAAGTATTTTGAGAAAAGGAAGAAGCAGGTAAAAAATAATCCGAAAGTTCCCACATAAAACCCAATTTCAAAAATAGAAGGGCTATAATAAATAGACCAGCTACTTGGTAAATAATCCCTGAAAATAGAAGTGGCAATGATCACGAAACGCTCAAACCACATACCTATATTCACAATGATACTCATGAAAAAAGTAACGTATAAATTACGCCTCATCTTCCTGAACCAGAATATTTGCGGTGACAATACATTACAAGTCATCATACCATAATATGCCCAGCCATAAGGGCTGAATAAGTTTGCCCTTGTATAGAAAAATGCATATGCCTCATATTGATTCTGGCTGTAAAATGCTATAAATAATTCGGTTAAATAAGCAATCCCCACGATAGAGCCAGTCAACACAATTACCTTATTCATTGCTTCAATATGGCCCAGTGTTATATAATCCTGCAGGCTGAAGACTTTCCGCAGAATTAATAATAAAGTTTGAACCATGGCAAACCCGGAGAAGATGGCTCCTGCCACAAAATAAGGGGGAAAAATAGTTGTATGCCAGCCCGGTATCACGGAAGTTGCGAAGTCAAAGGATACAATAGTATGTACTGATAATACAAGTGGCGTTGCAAGTCCTGCCAAAACAAGAGAGAGTGCTTCATGTCTCTGCCAGTGCTTGGTTGAACCCGTCCAGCCGAATGAAGTTATGCCATAAAAAAACTTCCTGAATTTGGTTTTTGCTCTGTCGCGGATCAACGCGAGATCGGGCAATAAACCTGTATACCAGAAAAGTAAAGACACGGTAAAATATGTTGAAACTGCAAATACGTCCCATAAAAGTGGCGAATTGAAATTCACCCAAACCGGTCCGCGTGAGTTTGGATAAGGCATAATGAAAAATGCAAGCCAAACACGGCCCATATGCCAGATAGGAAATTGGCCGGCACAAATAACTGCAAAGATCGTCATAGCTTCCGCTGCCCTGTTCACACCAGTTCTCCAACCCTGCCTGAATAGCAATAAGATCGCAGAGATCAACGTGCCTGCGTGACCAATACCAATCCACCATACGAAATTGGTAATATCCCAACCCCAACCAACGGTCTTATTCAGGTTCCATTGACCTACACCGTATACAACCTGGTCATAAACACTCCATACACCAAATAACAATAAAGCCACAGATATGAAAAACCCGATGTACCAAAGCCTGGAAGGCTTCACTTCTATAGGGCGGCAAATATCTTCTGATACCTGGTGGTAATCCTTATCACCATCTACCAATGGTTCCCGTATTTGTGCTTCGTACTTTAGATGCATTTGATCTTGTTATTAGTTATTCCCTGCAATTTTTTTGCAGGAGTTTAAATTGTTTGTTCTAATAATTTTATGCTTCGTGTTCTTCTCTATTTCTAACTTTCACCAGGTAATTTACATTCGGCATTACATGTAATTGTTCCAGTGAATAAAAGCTCCGTTTTGTGTTTTCAATCCTTTCTTTCGAAATTCCACTCTTGCTATTATTAATATTTCCGAAAACAATTGCATTTGTAGGACAAGACTGCTGGCAAGCGGTTTTTAAATCCCACTGACCATCTTCACCAGTCATAAGCGCACGGTTCGCACGTTTTGCTTTCAACTTACCTTCTTGTAAACGTTGTACACAGAAACTGCATTTTTCCATCACACCACGACTGCGGACAGTCACATCAGGATTTAAAACCATGCGGCTCAGGTCCTCATTCATTACATGAACTGCAGGATCCAAAACACCCACGATTGTTTGATCCTGGTTATCCGGAAAACTATCAGCGCCGGTATAATCCGCCCAGTTAAAACGGCGTACTTTATACGGACAGTTATTCGCGCAATACCTTGTACCGATACACCTGTTATATGCCATCTGGTTTAATCCTTCAGAACTATGGTTACACCAACACGTCAGGGCCACCGAAACGATCACACACAATTGATTTCACGTCAAAAATTTCCCCCTATTTCAAAAAAAATCGTGCAATCGGCACGCGTCCTGGCCCGTGTGGCTTGATTGTGGTCAAATCCTTCAGGTAAACTAGAATCTCTGAGATTTTCTCAATCTCGCCGTGACAACCCCGAGGTTTTCATGCCCCATCGAGCCATGCTGACCGAAATGGTCCGATCAAGCCAGTCCGACGATTCGTATATATTCGAAACCCTTCGCGCCACGCCGCTGCTGCGCGATCTCGCCGATCCGGTGCTACATCGCCTCGCCGCCATCAGCAAGATCGTGAACACCCCGGAAGGCGTCGAAATCTGCCGCCATGGCGACGCCGCGAGTGAACTGATCATCGTGTTGAGCGGACAACTCGCCGGCTTCAGCACCGCCCCCACTGGTACCGTCGCCGTGGTCGAAATCATCCGGGCCGGTGAAACCCTTGGCCTTGCCTCCTTGCTGGCCCGCCTGCCGCGCCTGCTGGGCGTCCGCAGCGTAACACCTAGCAGCCTGATTTCGATCGACGCTGATGGACTGATCGCCATGGTCGAGCAGGAGTCGTCTCTTGCCATCGCCTTGCTGCGCGCCGAAGCGAATGAGTTCCACGCCCTGGTCCGCCAAGTGTGCGACCTGAAACTGCGGACCACAGCCCAGCGGCTGGGATGCTACCTGCTATCGCTGTCCGCCGAGAAGCAGGCCAACGCGACCGCCTTGCGGCTGCCGTTCGACAAGCGCCTGTTGGCCGCCCGCCTCGGCTGCCGGCAGGAAAACCTGTCCCGCGCCTTCGCCGCATTGCGTGGCTTCGGCGTCGAAACCCATGGCGCCCGGGTGATCCTGCACGACATCGCCAGCCTGAAAGCCTATTCCGAACCGGACGAAGCGTCCGCCTGAACC
>JBDTAN010000318.1:0-17825 GCA_039924585.1 Chitinophagaceae bacterium
ATTGAAAATGGCAGTAAAAACTTCCATCCTTCGAGCGTCTATCATTGGACAAATTAGCCCCTCGAAATTTTTATATGCGGGCGCTTCAATAGCTGCAAGCGCCATTAAGGCCAATGTATCCAATAAAATCAGGGGTTTCTGAAGCGCATAAGAAATACCTTTTGCACTGGCCATTCCTACGCGTAATCCCGTATAACTACCCGGGCCGGCGACTACGGAAACAGCATCAATATCTGTAAGCGAAAATGTTGATTTGGAAAATATTTCTTTGATTGCGGGTTGTACAAAAGATGCGTGTGTTTTCTGTTCATTATTTGCAATGGATGCCAGGCATTTCTCGTCGCTACTTAGCACTATAAATGCACGGGTGGCAGAGGTGTCAATATTTAAAATTAGCGCCAAAGTTTCAATTTTAATAAATGATTAAAAATTAGCTTTTGTATGTGTTAAGTAATAAGGGAGAAGGCTCATACCTATTATCCGTTTCACTCAACTTTTTTAATAATTCAATAACATTTTGCAAACCAATTTTTTCACCCCATTCAAAAGGGCCAAATGGATAATTGGTTCCCAGTCTCATTGCTGTATCAATTTCTGATTTTGTACTTACTTTATCATCCAATGCAAACCAAGCTTCATTAATAATCATACTTACAATCCTGGCCGCAATCATTCCCGGAATATCCGGCACTTGTAAAAATTTCCATTGCAAAGCATCCATTACTTTTTTTACTTTTTCTTCCATGTCATTATTGTAAACTATCTCGGTAATGCTTCGGTTAAGAAATCCAGTCCATGCATTTATCCGAATAAAATTTTTTGGTAAATATTTTAATTCCTTGATAACTGCATTTTTAAAAATCGGAATTTCTGCGGGCATATGATCAATCATCAAATTGTCCCCAGATAAATCAAATAATGCATCTATATTTTTTGAACTTTTTACAGGTTCATTGGTTAAAAAAAAATCAACATCCAATTCCTTTGGAAAACCTTTTTGCAAAAATTCTTTTTTTTGATCTTCTGAACATCTTACAGCAATAAACATATTAACTTTGTTTGCTTGCAAAAATAAGCTTGCTTTTTATAGGAAAAGATTGAATTGAATTATAATATAAAAATTTATGTCAAAGAAAGTCATTAACTCAGATAAGGCCCCTGCACCAATTGGCCCTTATAACCAGGCAATATTAGCAAATGGTTTTTTATTTATTAGTGGCCAGATACCGATTATTCCGGCAACCAGTGAATTAGAAACAGGTGGTATTGAAAAAGAAACTCATCTTGTAATGAAAAACCTGCAGGAAGTTTTATCTGCCGCAGGGATGCATTTTGGCCATGTGGTAAAAACAACTATCTTTTTAAGTGATATGTCTCTTTTTACAAAAGTGAATGATGTTTATGGAGGTTATTTTAGTGGTGATCATCCTGCACGTGAAACAATTGCGGTGAAAGGCTTACCAAAAAATGTACAAGTAGAAATTAGCATGATCGCCGTGGAGAAATTGTAATGAATTTATACTTTTAAGCAACGAGCACCGTCACCTGGTTCTACTATATAAACAGTTGCTTTCGTATTAAATTTTTCAAAGTATTTGAATGAAATATATTCAGCTATTTCTGCTGCGTGTAAATGCTCCATTAAATTAATCGTACAGCCACCAAAACCACCTCCCATCAATCGGGCACCTGTTACCGATTCGTTTTTTGAACTCTCTTCTACTAAAAAATCCAGTTCTGGACAACTTACATTATACAAATCCCTCAATCCGGCATGCGACGCATACATGCATTTACCAAAAGCAGAAATATTTCCCTCCTTTAAAAAAGTTGCTCCCATTTTTGTCCTTTCTATTTCTTCAATGATAAATTTGCATCTTTTAAAGATATCTGTTTGCATATCTTTTCTTACCATAGACAACTGCTCTATAGTTGCATCACGAAAATTATAAATTTGTGGAAATCTTTTTTGCAAGATCAAAAGGCCTTCTTCACTTTGATTGCGGCGTGTATTATAACTACCGTCTTCAAGCGCATGTTTTACATTAGAGTTGATTAGTACAATTGCATGCGTAGAAGATGGAAATTTTATTTTTTCACTTTCAATGTGGATACAATCCAGGAATAATATATTATCTTTTTCGCCAAACATGCTGGCATACTGATCCATAATGCCACACTGCATTCCGGGAAAAGTTTGTTCTGCGTGCTGACACATCAAGGCTATTTCCTTTTTGGGAATATTGAATGTATTAAAATCATTCAATGCAACTGCCAGCCCGCATTCCAGCGCTGCGGATGATGACAAGCCAGATCCCACGGGCAAATCACCGCCAAAAACTGCATTGAAACCTTTTAATGAAAAGCCTTTTTTTATAAACTGGTCAATTACGCCCAGGATATAATTTTTCCAGCCAGTTGACTTACTCAATGAAGAAAAATTTCCGTTTACATATTCATTTAAAGTTGCACTGTACACAGAATATTCATTTTCATTTCCTTTACCAATAGCAAACCAAAAACCTTGCTCAATGGCTGCGGGCATTACATATCCCGCATTATAATCAATATGCTCGCCCAGGAGATTGATTCTTCCCGGAGCAAAATACAATGCAGGGTTTCCTGGAAAAATGGATGGAAATATTTTTAAAATATCAGTGCCAGAATGAATCATTTTATTATCGCTAATTTTTTTATTTATGGTTAAATAAAAAAGTGTACAATCTTTAGAAAAAATACTTTTGTCTTAAGAAAATCTCCAGTAAAATTTTATTTACTGACAAACATTTTATCAATCAATTTCTGGTCATGGCCATAAATATCTTTTCTAAAATTCAATAAACCATTGTCATCCACCCATGCAGTAAAATAAGCAATAATCACGGGTGTGGCTTCTGGCGTTTTAACCCATTTTTCTTTGGATGCATACATCGCAGAGTCTATTCTATCAACTGTCCAGGAACTATCATTTCGCAATAAAAATTCAGCCAATTTTTTGGGTTCACCAACGCGTATACAGCCATGACTGAAACTTCGGTTGGTAGCTGAAAAAAGATCTCGATTTGGCGTGTCATGAAAGTAAATATCATAATTATTTGGGAATAGAAACTTAACCCGCCCAAGAGAGTTATCTGCTCCCGGTTTCTGTCTTACATCAGGGAGAGATCCATTCTGTCCAACAATTTCCATGTTATGATTCGCTAAATAATCTGAATTTTTTGCCATGCCCGGTACAATTTCATTTTGAACAATACTTTTTGGCACATTCCAGTAAGGCGCAAAGACAACGTATTGTAAGGAACCTGAAAATATTACGGTACTATTGGTTGCTTTACCTACAATAACATTCATATTGAAATCAAGATGCCCATTTTCATATACATACATTTTATATTCAGGGATATTTACAAATATAAAATCACCCTCCTGCTTTGCAGGCAGCCAGCGCATTCTTTCAAGATTGACTAAAATTTGCTGAATTCTTTTTTCAATTGACACGTTTAATTCGTACATCATTTTACTGCCTATTGAACCATCGGCGGAAAGGCCCATCCTGCTTTGGAATTTTTTTGTTGCAGTAAATAATGCAGTATCAAACAAAGTGGTCGTATCAGCAGATGCGAGGTCCCCTAATTCATAGAGGCGATTTTTAATTTGTGGCAATAAATAATTTTTTTCTCCTACATGAACCGGTTTATCCGGCGTGGGTATAGAATCCCATTTCCCTTTTTTTAAATCATAATACTTTGTAACAAACGCAATTAATTTTTTATAACCCGGACTAACAATGCCATTGGCTTCCCGTATATCTTTTGCAGAAAGCAATGCGGTATCCAATATTGCAGAAAGACTTAATTTTTTCCTTGGAATATACCAGCCCAATTGTGTTGCATCTACATCACTACCATTAAAAACTTTAGCCGCATATTTAAAAAACTGCCCGGACATTCTCAACTCCGTTTCCAGGGCTTCTTTGGATGATTTTTTTAAACCGGAAATGTCATGGAATTCATCATACATGCTATACAATTTCTTATCGTACAATGAACTGTCATGCAATTCATATATCGTGGTGTTGAGGAGGTTTAAAAAATTATGTGCCTGCTCTCCCAATCCGCTTGTATCAAACCAGGCATACTCATAATTTCTTTCCTTATAAAAATTAAAAAATTGTTCAGTATAAGGTTGAAGTTCAGGCTGAGTTGTTAGAAAATTTGCTAACGATGCACTGTCTAAAAATAGATTGTTAAATGAAGTCAAATTCGTAATACTGGTATCTCTTTCTACTTCTTTATTTTTTCCATTTCCGCAAGCAAGAAAAAAAATACAAAAACTCAATATTAAAAATGGAATACGGTATCGTATCATAAAAATGAATTTGAAAAAATGAAACTACAACTTTTTTTAATTATTTAACAATGTAAGTGCCACAATTGCTGCTGTTTCGGAACGCAGGCGATTTTTCCCCAAAGAAACTGGTATAAAGCCTTTGCTCAGAGCAGTTTCAATTTCAGCATTTGTAAAATCACCTTCTGGTCCAATAAGCATTTGAACTTTTCCGGATAGCGTAAAATTCTTCAAGTGAGATTTTTCTGATTCTATGCAATGTGCTATAAATTTATAATCAAAACCATCTTGCAAAATAGCCTGGGAGAATAAAATGGGTTCATTAAAAACTGGTAACCAGCATTGTTTGCTTTGTAATAATGCCGCGACCATAATTTGCTTCATACGGTCCATGCGGACATTCTTTTTTTCAGTCCTTTTCGAAATAACTGGTATAATCTCACTTATACCAATTTCAACTGCTTTTTCCAGGAACCATTCAAAGCGGCTGGTATTTTTTATTATACAAAAACAAATTGTGATTTTATTTTCGGGATGAGGCACTATTTCCTCAACAGTAATTTTGAAAATAGACTTTTTTCTATCTACTATGGTTAAAACACCTAACATCAAGATACCTTTTCCATTCGTGATGGCAATTTCATCTCCTGCTTTTAAACGAAGTACCTGGTGAATATGATGACTGCTTTCTCCACTAAGCATTACCATCCCATTTTGACCGGAAATATTTTCTTCATAAAAAAGTGGAATGTCCCGCATAGAAAAAGTTTAGCCTAATCTTCAATGCCTTCATCAAATTCCCCGCTATTCATTCTGCTGCCTTTTTGAAGATATAATTTTCCGCCACCTCCTTGCGCATCACCGGGAGGTGATGAACCGATATATTTAAAATTACCACCCGGCGTAAAACCATCATCATTCCAATCCGCAAATTTTTGAATAGAAAGCATAGCGCGTAATTTTATTTCCTCCAGGGAGCCATTCCGGTGTTTGGCAATTTTAATCATCGTCATATCTTTCACATCAGCACCTTCCGGACTATTGTAATTTTCATACATTTCATTCCGGTATATAAACATAACCAAATCTGCATCCTGTTCTATGGCGCCGGATTCCCGTAAATCGCTCAATAAAGGCACTTTACTACTAGCCCTGCTTTCTACAGCTCGGTTTAACTGGCTCAGTGCAATGATAGGTATATTTAATTCTTTAGCCAGGGCTTTCAAATTTCGGGAAATATTGCTGATTTCCTGTTCTCTGTTTGAGTTCCGGTCATTTTGCCCACTCATTAACTGTAGATAATCTATAATGATCAGGCCTACTTTGTGTTTATTTACCAATCTCCTCGCTTTTGCCCGGAATTCAAAAATATTGAGTGCTGCCGTATCATCTATATAAATGGGCGCTTCAATAAGTTTTTCTATACCTTTTTTTTGAAGTTGACTGTATTCATGTTCTTCCAATTTTCCACGGGCAATTTTTTGCATCGGAATTTCGCTTTCCGCGGATAAAATCCTTTGTACCAATTGCGAAGCACTCATTTCCAAAGAAAAGAATCCAACTCCTGTGGGTTTTGTGGGGTGCAAAGCAGCATGCCGGGCAAGGTTCAGCGCAAAAGCGGTTTTACCCACGGATGGCCTTGCTGCCAGAATAATCAGATCGGTTGGCTGCCAGCCGAAAGTTACTTTATCCAAACTGCTATATCCACTTGGTACACCGGAAATATCCTCCGTACTATTTCGAAGTTCATCAATCCGGTTAATCGCTTCTGTCAGCGCATTTCCCATGGACTTATAATCAGTCTTCAGGAAGTTATTGGTGATATTGAAAATCTTTTCTTCTGCATCATCCATCAGGTCAAAAACATCCGTACCATCTTCATATGCATCGCCGATAATTTCTCCGGAGATCCGGATTAATTCTCGTTGTACGAATTTCTGTAAAACAATCCGTGCATGTGCTTCCAGGTTTGCTGTAGAAACGACACTGTTGGTCAGTTTCGTAATATAATATGGCCCGCCAACTATTTCCAGGTCGCCGCGTGACTTTAATTCTTCCACTACTGTCAAAATATCAATCGGCATATTTTTATCCGAAAGGGAAACGAACGCTGCGTAAATACGTTGGTGTGTATCTACATAAAAACAATCGGCTCTTAATATTTCAATGACCGTATCAAAGGCGTTTTTTTCCAGCATTATAGCACCCAAAATAGCTTCTTCCAAATCCTTTGCCTGAGGCGGTAATTTTCCATAAATCATCGGGTTTAGATCAATGCCTGATTTTCTTCTAGATTTTCGGTCCTTATTCAAATTCGTAATATCCATGTAGATTTTTAATTCTTATATTCAGTAATATTCTGGAACCTTTTTTTCAGATTTCCTTAAATTTCCGGTTTCGTGATTTTGAATTTTATGTGCCGGGAATTTATGCAAACTTTAAAAGGGAAACGAATATAGGCGGGAAAATGATGAGTAAAAAAATAATATTAAGTTTATATTTATTGATTATTTATTCAGGAGAAAATATAGCTTATACACAGGCATTTATGAATTGTAAAGATATATTGTGGGTTTATGCACAGTTTTTAAAAGTTCTTGTACTGGTATCAATGTTTATTAACAATTATTGTGCAAAAAAATTTACCCTTTTTTTGAATGATTAATAGGCAATTTCAAGTAAGGATATAACATTCGAATTTTAAAAAAAACGTGCAAATTGTGTATATTTTTTTTAAAAAAATTCAACAAAAATTTTTTTCATACATACTTTCATCCACGCCAAATCTGCTATTAACCGATAACTGGTTTCAATTATCTTTGTCCCGAATTTATCTTTCCAAATATGACTATTTCGTACGAATGGCTTTGTGATTATTTACCGGAAAAAACTGAACCGGAAAAACTTTCAAAAATTCTCACTTCTATTGGCCTGGAAGTAGAGCAACTGGAAAACCGGGCTGGTGACGAAAAAAACTTGCCAGGCTTAGTAGTCGGCCAAATAATGGAAGTGATAAAACATCCAAATTCTGATCATCTTTTTTTGACAAAAGTAGATGTAGGTTCAAGTAATTTGTTGGCAATTGTTTGCGGTGCATCCAATACTGCATTGCATCAAAAAGTAGTGGTAGCGCCACCCGGAAGCTTTATTTCTCCAACTGGAAAAGAATCATTTCAAATAAAAATAGCAAAGATCCGCGGAGAAGTGAGTGAAGGAATGCTATGTGCAGAAGATGAAATTGGCATATCAGCGAATCATGATGGAATTATTGTGTTGCCCGAAAATGCTGTTCCGGGAATGCCTGTTAATCAATATTTTGAAAAGAAAGAAGGAGGCTGGGTTTTTGAAATTGGACTTACGCCAAACCGTATGGATGCGATGAGCCATATTGGAGTTGCCAAAGATATTTGTGCCTGGATGTCGCATCATTTAAAAAAAACATACAAAGCCGTTCTGCCATATCAAAATAAATTTAAAACTGATAAAGAAGATTTTCCAATTGATGTGCAGGTTGAAAATAATGCCTCCTGTCCGCGATACAGCAGCGTAAGTATTTCAGGTGTTACGGTGGAAGAATCGCCGGAATGGCTTCAGAAAAAGCTCCAATCAATTGGTTTAAATCCAATTAATAATATCGTTGATATCACGAATTTTATTTTGCATGAAAGTGGTCAGCCCTTACATGCATTTGACCGGGATACTATCAAAGGGAAAACTGTAATTGTCAAAAATGCTTCGAATGGCGAAACTTTTACAACACTTGATGGTAAAGAAAGAAAATTACACCAAGAAGATTTGCTCATTTGTAATGCAGAAAATCCGATGTGTATTGCCGGCGTATTTGGCGGTATAGAAAGTGGTGTGCAAAATGCTACCAAAAATATATTTTTAGAGAGTGCTTTTTTTAGCCCGGATTCAATTCGTAAAACTTCCACCCGGCTTGGCCTGAGAACAGATGCTGCTATACATTTTGAAAAAGGCGTTGATGTTTCGAACACGGTGAATGTTTTAAAAAGAGCAGCTTTACTTATCCAGGAAATTGCAGGTGGTAAAATCGGTACTGTTACAGATATTTATCCAAAGCCGAGGCCCAAAATTGAAATCGAATTAACATTCCGGTACTTAAAGAAAATCACCGGTAAAAACTATCATCCGGAAAATGTAAAAAAAATATTGGAAAGCCTGGAATTTGAATTGATCAAGGAAGGTGCTGATTCTTTATGGGTTGCACCACCGCATAGTAAAATGGATATTTTACTTCCGGCTGATGTGGTCGAAGAAATTTTACGCATTGATGGCCTGGATGAAGTGCAAATTCCGGGTACGATATCTTTTTCCCCTTCATTTAATGAAAGCGCGCTTTCTGAAAACCTGGTTGAAAAACTAGCTGGTTTTTTTGTGGCCCGGGGTTTTAATGAGATCGTCACCAATTCGCTAACTAACGCCTTATATTTCTCTGAAGAAGAAATTAAATATGCAGCGAGGCCATTAAATAGCATGAGTAATGAGTTGAATATTTTAAAACCCCAAATGTTGCCTACTGCACTGGAAGCAATTTCTTTTAATTTGAAAAGAAAAATGCAGGATATTAAATTTTTTGAAAAGGGCAAAACCTATAATTACACAGGTAAAAAATATAATGAAACAGAACATTTTTGTGTAAATGTTTCTGGTACTGAAATGCGTGGAGACTGGCAGGAAAAAGAGAAGCAGTCAGATTTCTTTTTTGCAAAAGGCCTGGCTGAAGCCGCATGCCTAGTATGCGGAATTAAAAACATTAAAATAGGAAATCCGATAAATGAAGATTTGGGCATTAGTTTTTATATAGAATCAGGGAAAATAAACCTTGGGAAAATTGTCCTGGTAAAAGATAATCATTTAAAAAGATTTGAGATTAGCCAGCCCGTTTATTGTATTGATTTATTGCTTGTTCCTTTGATGGAAGTTATAAAAAAACATACAACTACTTTTACGGAAATACCCAAATATCCAACAGCATCCCGTGACCTGGCAGTGCTTACAAGTGAGCAAACATCGTATGCTCAAGTGGAAGAAGCTGTTATGAAACTGGGCATCAACACATTACAGCATATTCATTTATTTGACATTTTCCGCAGTGAGAAACTGGGTACAGAAAAAAAATCTTTTGCGATGAATTTTACATTTTGCGACGCCGGAAAAACAATGACAGATGCAATGATTGATAAAAATATGCAGCAAATAATTCAGGCTATCGAGTTGCAAACCGGGAGTGAAATCAGGAAATCATAAATTTGCTTAAATTCACCAATAAACAATGAATGATTTATAATGGATTTAGATGATCAAATAAAAATTTTCCAGGAAAAGTTGCAGGCAATGCTGAAGAAATTTGGTGTAGTCCAAAAGGAAAATATTAACTTGAAACAAGACCTTGAAAAATGCAAAAAAAACCTGGCAGAAAAAGAAATTCAAGTGGAAGCACTTCAACAAAAAATGGATATATTACACATGACTTCAACATCAATGGATGATACTTCAAGGAAAGAATTGAATAAAAGAATTCAAACATATATTGATGATATTGAAAAATGTATTCAAACACTCAAAAAATAAGCATTGAATGGGAGAATTGATAACCGCAAATATTTTAATTGGAGATCGTAGTTACAGGCTCAAAGTAGAAACGCAGGATGAAGAAAAATTGCGCAAAACTGTAAAGATGATCAATGACCAGGTGCTGGAATATAAAACCCGCTTCGCAGGAAAAGATATGCAGGATTATATTTCTATGGCTTTATTATGGTTTGCAACAGAACAAAACAAAACCGGGGAAGCCGCCATTCAATTAAAATCTGTTTCAGACAGATTAAATGCATTGCAGGCACAAATTGAAAAAGTGCTCTGTACAGAAAATTCCTGATGAATTCTGAAAAAAGTAGAATTACTTTAAGTGAAAAGTATAAACGGGTGAAAAGCCACCAAAAGTCCCATCTTTTAATGTATACCGCATCATATAATATACAGGATTGCCTTTAGGTTGATTATCATTAAAAGAAAAATTCTGGATTAAACTATTTGCTTGTACTGGGATATTGTAAATGGTACAAAATGTGTTGATATTTTCTCCACTCATTAATTCCATGCTGGCAACATTGCCGGATATTAGTGTAGAAAAATTCAATAATACGCCGGATTTTTGATTTGAACTGGCTGTAAAACTTGAAATTTCAATATTGGCATCCCGGAAAAAAACATCAGTTGCTGCCCCGGTTTGCGGGGCAGCAACTTCTTTCGTGCAGGAAAAACAAACGCCTGCAAAAAATAAAATTAAAAAAATTCTTTTCACAAAATAATTCTAAACTGAAAAATATAAGGTGGATTAAAAAACGGGTGATACACATTTACAATTTATATGCCATTTGATATAATTTCATAAGATATATAATTACAATCGATTAAATATATCTACTAAATTATATATGTTCCAAAATGGGAAATTGTAAATTCAAAATGGTAAAGATTTTAAAAATATTTTGTCTTGCTTTCAGTTATCTTCGCGTATTAAAACAATATAATATACACATTACCGCTTCTTAGCCATGTAATGAAAGATTTATTCACTTTCAAAATCAATCAATGAACCCGACCATTATATATTTTATCATTGGCATAATTGCCATAGCAATTGGGATTTTCCTGGGAAAAATTTTATTTGCAAAAAATACCCAATTAAAAATTGATGAAGCCGAAAGATCATCCCGGAAAATTATAGAAGAGGCCGAGATGAGGGCTGAAACTTTAAAAAAAGAAAAAATTCTTGAAGCAAAAGAGAATTTTGTGCAGCTTAGAGCTGACCTGGATAAAGAAACTTTTGACCGAAACAGGAAATTAAGTGAATCTGAAAACAGGATTAAACAAAAAGAAATTACTATTAATCAAAAAGACAACTCTATTGAAAGGCAATTAAAAGAAAATGATGCCATTAAAGATAACTTGAATAAACAAATTGAAGTTGTCAATAAAAAGAGAACTGAACTGGAAAAGCATCAGGAAGAACATATTCGTCGCCTGGAAAAAATTTCTGGCCTCAGCTCTGAAGAAGCAAAACAACAATTGGTAGAAAGCCTGAAGCAGGAAGCGCAAACAAGTGCATTAGCCATCCAGCAGGAAATAATAGAAGAAGCAAAACTAAAGGCTAATAAAGAAGCCCGAAAAATTGTCATTCAATCAATACAAAGAACAGCAGCAGAACAAACTATTGAAAACACAGTTTCAGTTTTTAACCTGGAATCTGACGAGATTAAAGGCCAGATCATTGGGCGTGAAGGCCGGAATATCCGCGCACTTGAAGCCGCAACAGGCGTTGATCTCATAGTAGATGATACGCCCGAAGCAATTTTGCTTTCCTGTTTTGATCCTTTACGCCGTGAAATAGCCCGTTTAAGCTTACAACGACTTGTAGCAGATGGTCGAATCCATCCGGCGAGAATTGAAGAAGTGGTAGAAAAAACCAGGAAACAGATAGAAGAGCAAATTATTGAAATTGGTGAACGCACTGTCATTGATCTTGGTATTCATGGCTTGCATAAAGAGTTGGTGCGTATTGTTGGTAAAATGCGGTTTCGTTCATCCTATGGTCAAAACTTACTGATGCATAGCCGGGAAGTGGCCAATTTATGCGGCATCATGGCCTCTGAATTAGGGATTAATCCCAAACTTGCCCGCCGCGCCGGGTTATTGCATGATATTGGAAAAGTACCGGATGAGGAAACGGAATTAAGCCACGCTTTACTAGGTGCTAAGTTGGCTGAAAAATATGGAGAAAATCCCGCTGTTGTGAATGCAATTGGTGCACACCACGATGAAATGGAAATGGAATATGTGATATCACCCATTGTCCAGGCCTGTGATTCTATTAGTGGAGCAAGACCGGGCGCAAGGAGGGAAATGATGCAACAATATATTCAGCGAATAAAAGATCTGGAAACGCTGGCAGTATCATATCCGGGCGTAGAAAAAGCGTATGCCATCCAGGCTGGACGAGAACTTCGAGTAATTGTTGAAGCTGATAAGGTCACCGATACACAAAGTGATACCCTAAGCTTTGAGATTGCACAGAAAATACAAACGGAAATGAAATATCCAGGCCAGATTAAGGTGATCGTAATCCGCGAAAGACGCGCAATTAATGTTGCCCGATAAATTAATTTATAAATTTAAAGAAATTCCGCATTTTCTTTTACCTTTGCAATCCTTAAAAATTTGAGCTATGAACGCAGCAGTACAATTTGTACATGATCAACTGACCGGAAAAAAAGAATTCCCGAAATTTAAAGCAGGGGATAATATTGCCGTAAATTATAAGATAATAGAAGGAGGTAAAGAGCGTATCCAGATATTTCGTGGGGATGTGTTAAAAATCCAGGGAACAGGTACTACAGCGACTTTCACCGTTCGGAAAATATCTGATGGTGTAGGTGTGGAAAGAATTTTCCCTTACTTTTCTCCAAATGTAGATTCAATTATTCTAAATAAAAAAGGTAAAGTACGCAGGGCAAAATTGTATTACCTGAGAGAAAGAAGTGGAAAGCGCGCCAGGATTAAAGAAAGGCGTTTCTAAGCATATTCCCTTGCGGAAAGTTCAGTGCAATGGCAGTATAAATCACCAATAATAAAATATTGTTAGAATCTATAACAGCCATGTTTTTCTTTATACCTTTGTTTTTCACTTTATAAAACTTATTTATTATGGGCAACTTAGGATTTCAGGAAATATTATTAATTGCTGTAGTAATACTTGTCCTTTTTGGTAGCCGGAAAATCCCGGAATTTATGCGTGGCCTTGGAAAAGGTATTAGAGAATTTAACGATGCCAAAGATAATGTAAAAAAAGAACTGGAAGATGGTATGAAACAACAAAATACTACTACGACAGCTCCTCCACCGGCCGCATCTGCTCCTCCAAGTACTACTCAGCAATCTTCATAAGCAGATTGCTTGTTCAAATTCGCTACAATCCGCGACTATCACCAGCAATTGGTCAATGGCCAGCATACCTGTACGCAAGCTACTGTGCATTTTCTGCAGGAAATACAAAATAATAAACAACTTAATGCTTTTATAGAAATCTATACAGAAGATGCATTGAAATTTGCCGCTATACTGGATGATGAAATAAGAAAAGGAAAAATACTCCGTAAACTTCATGGAGTAGTCATTGGCATAAAAGACAATATCAGTTATAAAGGGCATTTTGTTTCAGCAGGTTCAAAAATGCTACAAACCTATCAATCTGTTTATTCTGCAACAGTTGTAGAAAGAATGATTCAGGAAGGTGCAATTATTATTGGTCGTCAAAATTGTGATGAATTTGCCATGGGCAACAGGAACGAAAATCCTTTTTATGGGTCTGTAAAAAATGCCCTGGATGAAACTAGAATTTCAGGCGGATCATCGGGTGGTTCGGCAGTAGCAGTTCAAGCTGGACTTTGTATGGTATCTCTTGGCAGTGATACTGGCGGTTCGGTGCGGCAACCTGCAGATCATTGTGGTATTGTAGGTTTTAAACCAGGATATGGCGCAGTATCAAGATATGGACTAATTTCCTATGCATCTTCCTTCGACCAGATAGGTATTCTAGCAAATAATATAGAGGATACTAAAAAAATCTTCAAAGTAATTTCGGGTGAAGATGGAAAAGATTCTACAATGCTGTCGAATTTGAAAAATGGTGAAACAAAGAAAATTAATACCGTAAAAACAGCTTTCAAAATCGCTTATTTTCCGGAAACGCTTTCACACAAAGGCCTTGACCCAGAGATGAAATCAAGTATTGAAAACACTATTGATTTATTCAGGAATGATGGCTACACAGTAGATGCCATTGCTTTTCCACTGATCGATTTTATTGTTCCGGCATATTATATTTTGACTACGGCAGAAGCATCTTCCAATTTATCAAGGTATGATGGCGTTCGTTTTGGTTTCCGGAATTTTGGTAAAAATATCAGCTTGCAGGATTTCTTTGCAAAAAACCGAAGCGAAGGTTTTGGTTGGGAGGTGAAAAAAAGAATTATGCTTGGAACATTTGTATTGAGTGCCGGCTATCATGAACATTATTTCATGAAAGCACAACAGGTTCGAAAAATGATCATCGAGCTAGCGGGGAAAATTTTCCATAAGTATGATTTTATCATTTTGCCAACAGTTCCGGCCATAGCCGGGAAAATTGGAGGAGGTAAAAAAGATATCACAAACGGCTATTTATCAGATATCTATACGGTTTTCGCAAACCTGGCCGGTATTCCTGCCATAAGTTTACCTCTATATAAGCACTCTTCTGGCATGGTGTTTGGTATTCAGGCGATGTCTTCTCCAAAAAATGAGTTATCTTTGCTAGGTTTTTCAGAAATAATATTGAAAAAATACAAGATTTGAGAAACATTTTTTCGGGATTTAATACAATCTGTTTGGGTCTTTAATCATTTTCTTTTTAACCCTCTCCGGATTTTTTTTCAACGTTTAAAAACAGAAAATGAAACAAAAGTTCTTTCGTCTAAAAAGTTTTTTTTCGGTACACACATTTAAGTTTTCTGCAAGTATTGCTGTGGCAATGCTTTTCACGCTCTCTATCATGTCATTTACGGATGATAGCCATTACAATATGAGAATGGTGTCTTCCTTAAAAGATAGCACAGATTCCATCAAAAAATTCAAAACATTAATTGCGGGTAGTTCAACTATTGCTGTAAATCTAACTGATGTTCATGTAGCATTAAACGCTCAATCCATTTCATTTGTAAACGCTTATATAAAAAGAGAAAAAACCGACCTTACAAAAATGCAGGATTGGGCAAGACCATATTTTGCATTGTATGATAAGATTCTCACGGAAAATGGAATCCCGGTTCAAATGAAATATTTATCTGTGATTGAAAGCAGCCTGCAACCAAAATTGCTTTCCTGGGCTGGTGCTAAAGGTCCCTGGCAATTAATGCCCGACGAAGCAAAACGTTTTGGACTAATCGGTAAAAATGGAAAAGATGGTCGGACGGATTTCACACAAAGTACGGTTGCCGCAAGTAAACTGATGAATGAATTGTATGATGAATTTGGAAACTGGCTATTAGTGGTTGCTGCTTACAATGCCGGTGAAGGACGTGTGCGAAAAGCGATAGAAAGGGCAGGAAGTAAAGACTTCTGGGATCTTCAATATTATCTTCCCACAGAAACAAGGAATCACGTAAAAAAGTTTATCGCTACACAATATTTTTTTGAAGGTAGTGGCGGTTATACAACAATGACAGTTTCAGAAATTAATAATTTTACAGATAGACAGGAATTGCTGGCACAAAAGGAAAATTTGAAACAGGATGGAATGGTCTCAATTCCTGTTGAAGGTAAATACCTTGCATCTGTAATTGCTTCGAATATTGATATGGACCTGACGGCTTTTAATAAATTAAATCCAGCATTCACTGGTACAATGAAAAGTGGAAAACAATATATGTTGAATTTGCCTGAAGAAAAAGCAACTATTTTCCAGGCTCGTAAGCAAGTAATCCTCCGGGAGAGTGTTGCAAACATGCTTTCAAATACCAATCTCAGTTTATAATTATTAACGGGAACGTAGCCAACTTTCCGGGTTAAGATTTACATCTTTATCATTACTTACCATGAATATGATCTGGCCATCGCCATCATCACCCATGGCTGCCTTACCTAAAAGAGTTCCAACTTTTACATTGTCACCTTTATTTACCGAAATACCATTCATATTACTATAGGCTGTAAAATATTTTCCGTGCCTGATAACTACGGTTTGCGCATTTCCTAAATCGAAAACTGCAGAAACAGTGCCTTCTGCTACAGACTTTACTGTTGCGCCAACAGGCAGGGAGATTTCCAACCCAGGCATATAACCTTTTAATTTTGTATTGGGAACATTGTAATTTCCAAAATGCACAGCAATATATCCCTGGTCAACAGGCCATGGCAATTTGCCCCTGTTATTTTCAAAATTTAAAGATAAGTTCAGGCCTTCTGTGGTTGATTCAAATGGACTGTACGTTCTGTTTGAATTCACAGCAGGTTTTACAGCAGCGGAATTATCAGTTTTCGGTTTGTTTACAGGTACGTCTGTTGAAGTATTTGTATTAGGCTGTGGAGGGTTGAGTTTTGCAGCAGCATCCTGTTGTTTTTTCCTTGCGGCTTCTTCATTAGCCAGACGTTCCTGCTCTTTTCTTTTAGCTTCTGCAATTTCCTTTTTAATAACAGATTGTAGTGCATTTTCCAGTTGCTGCCGTGTCTTTTCTTTCGTTTTTATTTGAGAAGCAATGTTTTTTTCCTGCCCTTTTAATTTACTCACAACCTGGTCTTTTTCCTTTTTATCATCTTCTAAAACGCCTAATTGTTTGCTTTGATCCGATAAAGAGTTATTCTTTTCCTTTTTATTAGAACCCAATGATTGAATCCTGTTTTGTAGTAAATCCTGGGTCTTCGTAATAGTGCTTACCTGGGTCTCCCTGTATTGCCGGTAGCTTTTCAAATATGCAATTCTTTTCAAAGCATCATTAAAAGTATTGGCCGAAAATAGAAAATTCAGATAATCATAATTACTCCTGTTTTTATATGCAAAAACAAGGCTTTTGGCATATTGTTCTTTTAAAGTGTCTAATTCATTTTTTAACCTGTAAATGTTCAATTCATTTTGATACATGTCTTCATTCAGTCTACTGAGATCTTTATTGATATTGCTTATTAATTCCTGGCGCGCATCAATTTTCCTTTGCACGAGTGTAAGCTGGCCAAGAGAAAGTTTTTTATTTTTTTTTATATCGTCCAGTGTATTATTCAAATCGGAAATTTCTTTCAGCAATTGTTGTTGCTTTTTTTGGATTTCTTCTTTTGTATCCTGCGAAAATGCAGATACAGTAATAAGCAGGAAAAAAAAGGATAGAATGTATTTATAGATCATGCAGGTACTTTAAGGGTATAGGCATACTTGTAACGAAGCTTGTAAAATAATATTATTTTACGGAATAATTTTTAGGAATATTGAAGGGAAAAGATTGTGTTTCATTAAAACTATATTGTTTAAAGCTCAATTCAATATTAATGTCATTTTTATCATGTACTACAATCTTTCTTTCAGTAGAAAAATTATAAACCGTATTTTTTTCATAACTGCTATAGCTAAACGAGGCATTTCTTAATGAGATGCTGTCTGCATCAAATAGCATATTTTGATCAATGAAATTTGTACTTTTATTAATATAAACTTTATTTTTAAAACGTGTATCGGTTAAAATTAATTGAATGAGTTCTTCTCCAATTTGATAATGCGCAATTGTTGAATCATTAAAAGTTGCATTGCCGGTTATCAAATCCTGGAGCGCATAAAAATCTACAGGGATATGAAATTTTTCCTGCAGGTAAGTTACAGGTCTCGTTAAAATAGTTTTATCAATTTTATTCATAACTTGTAAACTATCCGG
>JBDTAN010000319.1:0-3146 GCA_039924585.1 Chitinophagaceae bacterium
AAAGGCGGTTGGCCAATCATTAAACCGGATAAAAAAGTTTTAAAGTTGGGTGATTCGTCTGCTTCAGTAATAGAAATGCGCAAGTATTTTTTAATTACAGGAGATATGACCGAAAATAATAACAACCCGATTTTTGATTCAGCCTTATATAAAGGATTGGTTCATTTCCAGGAACGTATGGGCTTATCAACTGATGGTGCTGCAGGACCCGGAGTTTTCCGGGAAATGAATGTGCCTGTTGAAAAAAGAATAGAACAGATCATTGTGAATATGGAAAGAAGCAGGTGGGTACCTGTGACACTTCAATCAAACTATATCGTTGTAAATATTCCTGAATACAAATTACATGTGTATGAAAATAATAAACTGATTTGGAACATGGATGTAGTTGTTGGTCAGCCTGCTCATAAGACGGTGATTTTTAATGGTGAAATAAAATATGTTGTATTCAGTCCTTATTGGAATATACCACCGGGCATAATGCGCAGAGAAGTGATGCCGGGTATTTGGGCAAATAGTAACTATCTCGCCAGGCACAACATGGAGTGGAATGGAGGGAATGTGCGGCAAAAACCCGGGCCAAATAATTCACTTGGTTTGGTAAAATTTTTATTTTCAAACAGCTTTGATATTTACCTGCATGACACACCCGCTAAATCCTTATTCGGCGAGTCTTCCAGGGCATTTAGTCATGGATGCATTCGACTGGCAGATGCTGAAAAAATGGCCAATTATTTATTAAAAAATGATTCGGGATGGAACAAAACTTCAATAGATAATGCCATGCATGCCGGCAAAGAAAAATATGTAACTTTGAAAAACCCGGTACCCGTTTTTATTGCATATTTTACTGCATGGGTAACAAGTGATGGCGCTTTAAATTTCCGGAATGATGTGTATCAAAGAGATGGCCGTCTTGCTGCTGCAATTCTTAAAAATCCGCAAATCTAAATTGGAGTTTTTAAATAATTCCCCAACTATTTATGTATAAAAATTCAATACGCTGGGGCATTATGGGTTGCGGTCGCATTGCCAGAAAGTTTGCCTCAGATCTTGCACTGGTATCCGGTGCAGAACTCTATGCAATCGCTACGCACAACAAAGAAAACGCATTGGATTTTTCAGCAAAATTTCCTTCAAAATTTGTGTATCATGCGTATGAAGAAATGTTGAAGAACGAAGAAATAGATATTATATATATTGCGACTACGCATAATTTTCATTTTGACAATACGATGCTTTGCCTGCGTTATGGAAAAGCAGTTTTATGTGAAAAAGCATTTGCCGAAAATACAGAGCAGGCAAAAGAAATGATCGCATCAGCAAGAGATAAAAAATTATTTTTGATGGAAGCATTGTGGACGAGATTCCTGCCACATTTTTTAAAAATGCAGGAAACAATCACATCAGGGATGATAGGTGAAGTGAAAACAATGCTGAATTCATTTGGCTATATTCCCACAGCTGATGCTCCGGAAAGATTATGGAAAAAAGAATTGGCCGGCGGAAGCTTACTGGATATAGGTGTTTACACAATTTTTATGGCATTACAGGTTTTGGGAAAACCAGATTATGTTCAATCACAAATGACCATAAGTTCAACAGGTGTGGATGCCCAATGTGCAATGATTTTTTCTTATAAAAATGGTGCAATTGCACAAAACATGTCCACCTATCTTTCCAATTTACCAGCAGAATCTTTTATTGGTGGCACTAATGGTTATATCAAATTACCGCACCGCTTTCATGCACCCTTGGAATTTTTTGAATATAGTACCGGCGGATATTTGAATAAAGAAATCATACCTGTAAAATTTGCCGGCGGTTTTGGTTTGCAGTATGAAATCGCTCATGTAATGGACTGCCTGCGTGCCGGTAAAACAGAAAGTGAAATGATGCGCCATGCAGATACCATCCTGCAAATGGAAACAATGGATGATGTGCGGAAGCAGGCAAAATACCAATCATAAAAATTAACTGAGAAAAAATATTTTTAATTTGAATTATTTTTATATTCGTTTCAAATAAATAAAAACATGAATTTTTTCCATAAAAATAAAATGCTCGTAGTTATCTTCTTAATTACGGCCATTACTTGTATAGCTTCCTCATTTACAACGACCAAAAGAAAACCAAATTATGATGATCATAAAAATTTGCAGGTGCTTCCTAAAAATATCAGTGATGACAGCCTGGATATGATCATGGATGGCTTCAAAGCCGCGCTGAATGTGAAGTGTAGCTTTTGTCATGTACGTAATGTGTCTGAAGATAAATGGGATTTTGCCAGTGATGATAAGCCTGAAAAACTCATGGCCCGGCACATGCTTAGAATGACCATGGATATCAATGCGAAATATTTCAACTTTGATAGTTCTACCCGAACTGATACAATTAGTGTTGTTACTTGCGCAACTTGCCACCGTGGTACTCAACATCCAGATCCGGAAAGTGTAGCTGCTTTTATGCAGGAAAAAGAGCCCATGAAAAAATAATTCAGGAATGTGTATGCCTTTTTGCTTTTAAATTTTTATATGCAAAAATGGCACTCAGGATTGTAAAAATTGCACCCATTAAAAATGGTGCTCCCGGGAAATTTACCGGTGCACCCGGCTTTGTAAAATAAGCAAATAAACCAGTCATCAACAATGGCCCAACAATAGCGGTAGCACTCATCATACTGGTTAATGCACCTTGCAATTCGCCCTGCTCATTTGCAGGCACTTCATTGGAAATAATTCCTTGTATAGATGGACCTGCTATTCCTCCTAAAGCAAAGGGAATAATAAAGACAAACATCATCCAGCCCTGCGTTGCAAAGGCAAATAATAAGTAGCCAATACTGTATAAAATCAATCCGATATAAACGCCGCGGTGCGGGCCGATCTTCGGTAAAATTTTACGAATGAGTCCGCCCTGAACAATGGCAATCATCAAGCCGACAAATCCCAAAGAATAACCAACCATTTTTTCATTCCAATTAAATTTTTCCATGATGTAATAGGTCCATGTTGTTTGTACAGCGTGCGCTGACAAGTACACTAAAACGAGCGAAGTGATCAGCCCGGTGAAAGCAGGATATTTTTTTAAAGCCCTCAAAGAACCCAATGGATTCGCACGTTTCCACTGAAATTCGCGGCGATTTT
>JBDTAN010000320.1:0-2735 GCA_039924585.1 Chitinophagaceae bacterium
CATTTTGTTTTAATTTTAATTTCCTTATTGCGCATTGACTTCCAAACTTTGCCTTACCCATCGAAAAATATTGTGATGAAGGATATTTTTCTTTCCCCAAAAATGCATAAAAAAAAGGAACCATTTGTGGGTTCCTTTTATATATTTTAAAATTATTTTTATCCGACTGCCACCCTGATAAATGCAGTAACACTGGCTTTCGCATCAATTCCCTGCAAATATTCACGCACCGTTTTTCCATTATCTTTTACAAATGGCTGCGCCATTAAAGTTTGTTCTTTAAAGAAAGCATTCAATTTTCCTTCTGCAATTTTAGCAATCATTTCTTCCGGCTTGCCTTTCATTTTAGGGTCTTCTTTCATTTGATCTATTACAATATTCCTTTCTCTTTCTACCATTTCTTTAGAAACAGATTCAGGGTCAACTGCAACAGGATTCATGGCTGCAATTTGCATCGCCATATCCTTTCCAGCATCCGGTAAATTTTCTGTAAGGCCCACTAAAACACCCATACGGTTTGCTCCATGAATATACGATGCAACAAAAGGCGCATCCAATCTTTCAAAACGGCTGATACCAATTTTTTCTCCGATTGAAGCAAGTTTATCATTGATGAGGTCAGACACTTTCGAGCCATTCACATCTTGTTCCATCAACGATTCAGCGGACTGAACATTATTGGCAATGGCAGCATCAGCAATGCTTTGAGCAAAGGCAACAAAGTCTGCATTTTTTGAAACGAAATCCGTTTCACAACTTATACAAACAATGATACCAGATTTATTATCCGGGAAAGTTTGTGCGATCACAACACCTTCTTTTGCTTCCCGGTCACTGCGTTTCGCAGCTACTTTTTGTCCTTGTTTGCGAAGCCAGTCAATAGCTGCTTCAAAGTCGCCGTTTGTTTCAGTAAGTGCTTTGCGGCAATCCATCATTCCTGCGCCGGTTGCCTGGCGTAATTTATTGATCTCTGCTGCGGTGATCTGTGTTTGTGTTGACATAAATTTATAATATTATAATTTGAAAAATAGTGTTTATCAAATCAATGAATAAAACCGTTTCATGAATGAATACCATTCATAAGCCAGTGGTTGAAAAATTAAATTTGAAAAGCGAATTATCTTTTTCCGCCGCCAGGACCTGTAGATCCTTGTGGCCTGCGGCTCGCGCCACCAGGGATTCTCCGCTTAGGCTGACCGGAACCGGGTGCGGCATTGCTGCTGCGTGAACGGCCTCCACGGGAAGATTCAGATTCTGCTTCTGCCATCAGGCGTTCTGCTTTCTTTTCAGCTTCATTGTCCACTTCTTCCACATCTTCATCTTTTGCTGCCATACGTTCTTCCAGTCCTTCAGCAATAGCTGCAGTTATATAACTGCAAATAATGGCAATACTTTTTGTAGCATCATCATTTGACGGAATAGCATAGTCAACTTTATTGGGATCACTATTCGTATCAACCATGCCGAAAGTAGTAATGCCGAGACGTTTCGCTTCTGCCAATGCGATATGTTCATGGCCGATATCAACCATAAATATTGCTGCGGGCAGGCGGCCCAATTGAGCAATACCACCCAATACTTTTTCCATTTTTTCGCGATCGCGGCTCAGGGTGAGGCGTTCTTTTTTAGTAAGGCTTTCTGCGCTGCCATCAGCGAGCATTTTTTCAATACTCTGCATTTTCTTCACGCTTTTGCGAACGGTATTAAAATTGGTAAGCATACCACCCAGCCAGCGTTCTGTGGCATAAGGCATATTTACTTTTTTGGCGCAATCGCTCACGATTTCTTTTGCCTGTTTTTTAGTGGCAACAAACATGATCTTCTTACCATTCTTTGCGATTTGCTTTAATGCAGCCGCAGTTTCCTGGAGATGATCAACCGTTTTATTGAGGTCAATGATATGAATACCTTTTTTTTCTGCGAAAATATAAGGCAGCATTTTAGGGTTCCACTTCTTTTTCAGGTGTCCAAAATGCACGCCTGCTTCCAATAATTGCTGTTGTAGTGAAGTGTTGTTATCCATAGTATGTTCTTTCTTTTTGAAAAAATATTTTTAATAATGTTGCTGTAAAAATTAACGCTTTGAAAACTGGAAGCTCTTACGTGCTTTTTTGTGTCCAAATTTCTTGCGTTCTACACCACGCGGATCGCGCGTAAGGTGGCCGGCTTCTTTTAATGCAGGCCGGAGTTCAGGATTTATTTCCAATAAAACCCTTGCTATGCCAAGCTTTGCAGCTTCTGCCTGTCCTTTCATACCACCGCCCTTCGCATTGATTTTTATATCATATTTATCCATTGATTCCGCAATTTGCAAAGGTGCTACCACCTGGTTTTGCAAATAGGCAAGCTGGAAATATTTTTTATAATCTTTTCCATTCACGGTGATTTTTCCATCACCTTTATTTATGAAAATACGTGTAACGGCTTCTTTACGGCGGCCCACTGCATTTTTTTGTTTTTCCATATAATTTTTTTTGAACTAAGCTTTTGCCCGGTCGTTTTTAAAATTTAATTCTTTTGGTTGTTGCGCGGTATGCGGATGCTGATCACCTGCATACACAAATAATTTTTTGTACATCCTGCGGCCGAGACGATTCTTCGGAAGCATACCTTTTACGGCGCGCTCCACAATAACTTCGGGGCGGCGTTTCAGCAAATTTTTAGCTGTTTCCTTTTTTTGTCCACCGGGATAACCTGAATAGTCAAGATAAATTTTTTCTTCCAGTTTATTACCG
>JBDTAN010000321.1:0-2810 GCA_039924585.1 Chitinophagaceae bacterium
TGAATTTTTAAAAATAACTCAAAGCGTCCTGCTCTACAAAAGAGAATAAAGTTTTTTATGTTTTACTTTTTGCAAAAATCATTAAAGGAATATCATTTTGAAAAAGAGTCAATTTTTCATTGGAAACATCATACTTATTTATGTTTTTCAATGTTTCCAAAAAGGTTTTCTCACCTTCGCCTGTGCAGGCCATCATCGTCATGGCAAGTGGTTGCGCAATACTAATTCCATGATCATTCAGCAATAATATTTTACTCAGAAATGAGTTGCAGCCTGCATTTCCATCACTTCATCATTTTTTCCTTTCGTGAATATCATCAATGGGATTTTATCCGGGAATAAACCTTTAAATGCAATTTTTTCCCCTGAAATATATGTAAGATTCCAGTTTCCAATAATTTCTTCAGGTAGTACTAAACTGGTTCCTTCAATGGCCTGGCCTTCAAATCTTGCCACAATATTTTTCCCATTCCAGAAAATAAGTGAAGCATTTTCAATACTCCAATTTGTAACACCCGAGAGCATCGCAATAAATTTTGTTTCATACTGATCATTCGGACATGCCATTTTTGTAGAACCAACCGGGGAAAATTTAATACTGTTGCCTTTCAATAATTCTATAGATCCAAAAATATTATTGCATCCGCCGGTTCCCGAAAAACGAATTGCATCTCCTTTTGCAAAAACAATAAAAGGTGTTTTAATAATGCCACGTGTGACAGGTTCATTATTGAATTCTGTCAAATACCATTGATACGAAAATAATTGATCAGTTGAAAACTGCTGCGTAACAGTTGTTGTGGCAGCCATTTTCGAGCTATTACAACTCATGATTGAGAGCATAACTGTGGAAGAAATAAATAATAAAAATATTTTTTGCATAGTGTTTTTTTAGAAGATGAATGTATCGTACAAATTACATATTTATATGCATAAAAACTATACCGGAATTGATTTAATTTATCAATTTAATGAGTTTCAATGAAAATTATTTTATTGCCATAATTCTTTAAAGTTAATGCATGGAAATAAAGTGTACTAAATATTGCTAAAATGTGATTGCTGCTGTTGAAGCGCCTGTAATTTCCAGGGTATTTTTATTTTGAATAAAAACGATAATAGAAAAATTGTTTTTATCTTTTATTGCAGCGGCATCTAAAGTTATTACACCGGAAGTTTGTGCATTTTGTGTAATGAAATTGCGCACTACATTTTCATTCACTAACGTACGCCCGCCATTTTCGCCACGTTTTACCGAAGTGACTTCTTTCAATGAAACAAGCGCTGCGTTTATTGTAGTGTTGCTGAAATCCCCGTCTAATGAATATTTCAAAGAAATAGATCCTTTTTCATTGGTTGCTTCTAATGTTTTAAAACCAACTTTTGCTTTTCCATTTAAGGCCATTTGTAAATTTCGATTTAATGCAGATTCATCGGAACCAACAAATTCAGCTTTGCCATTGACAACCATTTGTGGGGTATAAGCGCCATTTAATTTGAGCGATGATACATAGTCGGCCTGCCTTTGGGAATATGCATGTTCGCTAAATGGATCTGTCCATCCAAGCCTGTTCCAGTAATCTACATGAAAAGACAACGCATAAATATTTTGCCCTTTTTCTTTTGCTGTTGCTATTGTTTGAGTGAGTAATGCATCAGCAGGCGGGCAACTCGAACATCCTTGTGAAGTAAATAATTCAATCACGGCAACAGGAGAAAATATACCTTCTTTTTTAATTGGTTGTACATTTTGCGCATTGGTGCATCCCATTGTACAGCATGCAAATGAAATAAGTAAACAAAAAATTAATTTCATGATTAATGAAGGTTTAAAATACATACGAGAATCAATTCGTTGAAGTTGTTAAGTGAATTGAAAGAATCAAAATTCTATATGCTGAATATAAGTATCCAAAAATAAGTCAAATCAATAAATTGAATTTCTTTTGATTTTCCTTTTAATAATAAGCGCAGGCTTTCTTCCGTTGGGAAATTTTTTAAAACTTTATACAATTGTCCGTTTTGTAATTGCCTTATTTGAAACGTATTTCCGGCTGCATCAATTTCAGAAACGGGCGTACTACTTTGTGCGACAAAATTATTATCCATAAAAACAAAACGTGCATTTTCATCAGCATGTTCAATAAGATTGTCCAGGAAAGCAGGCAATTTTTCAAATGGAATATGGCTCCAGATAAATCCGCCAAAAAGATTTTTAAATTTGAATTCTGTTGGCAAATTAAAAATATCCGCACTTTGAAAAACAACATTATGTTTTTCATATTGTTTGTTCCTGGCAATTGAAAGCACTTCTTCACTTAAATCAGTGGCTAAAATTTGATTGGCTGTGATTGCCATTCTTTCCGTCCAAAATCCTGTGCCACAGGCAATTTCAAAGATATCAGCACCTGAAAATATTTCTTGTAATTGTATCGTCGCTTTTAAAATATCTTCCTGCCTTTCTGGTTTTCTATAAATATTTTCATACTCATTTGCCCGCTCGGAATAATATTTTATCATATCCTCCTCCATATTCATTTTTTAAAAATAATCAAAAATGTATAAATGAGTATGAATTCTTATTTTCACTTTTGATATAGAAATTCTACATGATTTTTTGCAACATACATTTCCCGGTTACTATAGAAATTGGTTCTATAAAAATCCTCCTCCATATTGTACTGGAATGGCTGGGTATTTTTATTGGTTTCCGCTATTTTTTATTTTTACGTAAAAGAAAAAATGAGCCGATCGCTGATCAAAACCGCTTATGGATTTTAGTAGGTGCAATCTTCGGTGCATTACTTGGC
>JBDTAN010000322.1:0-5077 GCA_039924585.1 Chitinophagaceae bacterium
CTCCGGCACCGGACGATTCGATTATTAAATTATTTATTTTTAATCAATGACAATTGAATTTCAGCGCATCGTTCGCTTAGGCGAGACTATGCTACACACTCAATTGAAGAAATACATCTTGCTTTATTTTGGGCTTAACGAAAATGCAGGTAAAACAAAAACCCGGTTTCATCATCCCATACGGGAGAGAGGATTTACCGGGTATCGCATTGCAAATATACGTCTTTAAACTACATTTGCAACAACTCTTTTAAAGGCAATCTGATGAACATAAACGACTTAGAGAAGGTACTTTCAGAGAAAAGGCTCAGCACATACTACAACCTGTTCCCAACAGACAAGGAAAAAGCTATTGAATATTACAGGCTTAACATCCAAATTTCTGAATCTTTTTACCCGCTGCTTTCTAATTTAGAGATATTACTTAGAAACTCTATACATAATTCATTCAGCATACACTATAAATCTGCTGACTGGTTTTCACAATTTAAACAGCCTGAATTGTTTGACCAGGTGAATATTGCAAAAAGGAAAATTCTAACAGGACAGAACTTAATGACAACCGACAAAGTAATTGCTGAACTAACCTTTGGCTTTTGGACTTCGCTTTTCAATAAACAATATGCCAAAGACTTTTGGAAACCTTTAATGTATGCTTTCCCTCTGTTGGATATAGCAAACAAACGCAGGGATAAAATTGCTTACAAGCTCAATCATATTCGCAAATTCAGAAATCGCATTTTTCATTATGAGCCAATTAGTAATGACCTCACTGCATTAGCTACTAACCACAACAATATTTTGGAAATACTTAACTGGATAAATGCTGACATTGTTAGCTGGACAAAACAAATAGACCGCTTCGACAATTTATACAAAAAAGCAGTTGCATTACGTTCAGCAATCTGACTCAATGCACCATGTCAGGCACATTTTATTAAAGCATCATCCGCGTAGGTGATACTAATTATAGTGAAGCATCGTATCAGACACGGGACGATGCGTTATTTAATTTTATACCTTTCATCAATTACAATTGAATTTTCGGCCCATCTTTCATTTCAGCAAGGTCAATAACTACTAAACATTTCATTTAAAAACTTAGATACTCAGACTATGAATTTAAAAATTGCTTCACTTGCAGGATTAGGAATAGCATTGATTGGAATTTTTTACTTGTTTGACAAAAACTTAATTTTTTCAAGAAATATAGTTACCATTTCAATTCAAATTTTAGCTGCCGGACTGATGATTTGGGCCAGGCTAACATTTGGGATTCGTAGTTTTCATGCAACTGCAAATACAACAAAAGGCGGGCTGGTTACAAATGGCCCTTATCACTGGTTCAGGCATCCAATTTATGCTGCACTCATTTATTTTTTTTGGAGTTGTGTAATTGCATTTCCATTTAAAGAAACAATCTTTGGAGTAATTCTAATTACAGTTGGGCTTTTAATAAGAATTTTCTTAGAAGAGAAATTTTTAATTGACAATTATAAAGAACAATACCTGGACTATTCAAAACATACCAAAAGAATTATTCCCTATATATTTTAAGTAATGCATTTTCTCCGGCAAGAGACTATGCATTATTTGATTTTATATATTTATTCAAAGTCAATTGAATTTTCAGCGCATCGTCCGCTTACGGGAAACGATGCTTCACAGAAATTAAAAGAAAGTATTGCCGGATACGCTGAGAAATGGAATGATTGAATATTTATTTATACATTGCCTTTGTTTCTATAATACCAATGAAGAAAATATTTATCTTTTTACTTTTTTTCTATTGCACTAAGACTAATGCACAGTTTAAAAAACCCTACTTCCATACCCTGGATGTAAGAACTGGTTTGCCCGAAGCAAGAGTTGTAACGCTGCTGGAAGATAACAATGGATACTTATGGATGGGTACACAAAATGGTTTGGTACGCTACGATGGCTACAAATTTAAACCGTACCCAATGTTTACAGGCAATGGCAAGGCAGGCACTTTCCATATAAAAATATTAATGCAGGACAGGAAAGGAAAAATTTGGGCATACACTTCAGAGCAGGGCATTTTTTATTATGATCCCTCAACTGATAAATTTATACAATTTCACTTCGACCAAAAAAATAAAGAGGCAATTTCAAATTGTGAGTATGGCGCATGCATAGAGGATGTCAAACCCAATACACAATGGATATTGACGCAAAACCGCAGTACACAAAAAGTGAGTTTATTAAGGTTCAATACCCTTAATAATTCCTTAGTGGATTATAGTACAAGCGATTCAGGCAATCAGCAAATAAATATGGGGCCGTTTTCACTTGTAAAAGATGCAAAAGGTAAAATTTGGCGGGCAGGCTCTAATACACTCAGCTATTTTGATGAGGCTACGCAGCAATTTAAACGGTGGTTTACACTGTCCCCAAATTTGAATAATAGTATAATTGTAATGATAGTGGCCGACCCTGCTGATCCGGATATCATTTGGATGAATACTTACCAGGATAGTTCCATTGCAAATTTTAATAAAGACCTTATAGGTAAAACAATATTACGGTTCAATACTAAAACTAAAGCCCTTCAACAATTTTTCCCCGATGATAAAACCCCATCCTCACTACCTGCCAACGTTGTGTTTATATTAAATGATTCTTTAAAAAGGACCTGGTTTTCTACTGTACAAGGCTTATCGCTTTACAATGCTGCAAAAAATAGTTTTACAAATTATGTAGTTCCCACACCCAAGGACTGTATATGCCCGGTAACCATTTGTTCCGATAAGGATGGCAATCTCTGGGTAGGAAGTAGTGCAGGTTTGTATTATTTAAATATCAAAACAGGTAAATACGATAAGATAGAAAATAATACGTATGAAGGTAGTTTACCTGTTTTAAATTTTGGCATTGATAAGTTATTTTACGACAAGTCCGGCACATTTTGGGTAAATATGCCCTGGTCAGGTATAGCTTATTTAGACAAACAAAAAACCCAGTTTGAGGCTTTGCCCATCAGGCAAAATGGTTCATCAATCACAGAGAAAAATATTGCAAATCCGTTGTTTTTAAAAGGACAACAAGGTGATAGTATTTGTTTTTTCAGTGATACGGCTAATTTATATGCCTGGCATACTCTAACAAATCAATACAATAGAATAGACATTCAAAATGCGGCCGCTTATAAAAACATCAGTGATGTGGTCACAGCTAAAGATGGTAGTATTTGGATCGGCACCACATCTAATGGATTATTTAATTATGATCCGAAGACTAAAGCAGTTAAACATTGGGAGTATAACCCCAAAGACAGCCTTTCCATAATCAGTAACAATGCTAATAAGTTGGCAGCAGGAAATGACGGTACCATTTGGATCGGAACCTGGGGTGCGGGCCTGTATAGTTACAGCCCGGTGACGCATCGATTTACAAACTACCCTTATATAAATAACGATTATACCCTTATCATACCCAGGGATACTTTAGATGATGACCAGGTTATAAGTTTAATGATTGACAGAGAAGGCATCATCTGGATCGGCACGAATAATGGTGCATTAAACAGCTACAATCCCAAAACAAAAAAATTTAGATCATACCTTACCAAAGATCCTGACTTTGTTTGTATAACCGCCATATTAGAAGATAGTAAAAAACGATTGTGGGCGGGTTCTTACCTTTCGGGTTTATTTCTCATCAATAAAGAAACCGGCGTCTTAAAAAGATATTCGGAAGCAGATGGCTTGCTGCAAAATGATATAGAAGCATTAACAGAAGATGCAGATGGCAATATTTGGTGTAGTACGTTAAGGGGTTATTCCAGGTTTAACCCCACTTCCAATACCTTCGTGAACTTCCCTATTACATCTACTATAATTGGCACTGACGGCCTGGATCATTTTTATAAAGATGCTTCCGGAACGCTTCGCCAGACTTACAAAGAAGGGATGATCAGTTTTAATCCGGCAGAATTAAAACCCAATGTTATTCCTCCCTCTGTGGTGATAGAAGCTATACATTACAAAGTTGCATCCACCGATAAGGATACAGTTTTATATACACAGTCCAATCAGCAAATTACTTTACACTACAACGAAAACAAAATTGAGTTTCAGTTTGTGGCATTGCATTATGTCAATGCTTCGCAGAACAAATATGCGTACCAGTTAATTGGGTATGATAAAGACTGGACAAATGCAGGAACTGATAGAACAGCTACTTACACAAATCTTTCTCCCGGGCAATATACATTTCATGTAAAAGCTGCTAACAGCGATGGTGTTTGGAATGAAACCGGCACAACCATAACCATTACAATTTTACCACCATGGTGGAAAACATGGTGGGCCTATTGCTTGTATGTCTTACTTATTGGCGGTAGTATTTGGTGGTATGTTCGTCAACATAGTAAAGCACTCCGAAAAGAAAATTTAATTTTAGAAAATAAAATTGAACAACGCACTGCAGACCTGCGCAAACAAAAAGAGATTGCTGAAAAGGAAAGAATGCGTGCAGAGCAAAGTGAACAATTTAAACAACAGTTCCTGGCAAACATGAGCCATGAAATTAGAACCCCAATGAATGCGGTGATGGGTATGACGCGTTTGCTGATAGAAAAAAATCCACGCAACGACCAGTTTCAATATCTTGATGGTATCAATAAATCCTCCGATAATTTGTTGCATATCATCAACGATGTACTTGACTTGTCAAAAATAGAGGCAGGCAAAATGGAACTGGAGAAAATTGATTTCTCTCTTCGTGACATGATTGAACAAGTGAAACAAACAATGAGTTTTAAAGCAAATGAAAAAGGGCTGGAACTTTTTACAGATATAGATTCGAATATACCCGATGTGTTGATTGGTGATCCAACCAGGCTCAACCAGGTGCTTATAAATCTTACAGGAAATGCAATAAAATTTACTGAAAAAGGCAGTGTAAATATTACCATAAAAAAGCCGGAAAATGAAAATATCGTACATTCCAAACTACCGCAATTACAAGTGGGTGGAGGGGAAACCAACCATAGCCCGATAAAAAAAACTGGCTTAGAAAATAACCTGGTATTTTCCATCATTGATACCGGCAT
>JBDTAN010000323.1:0-3335 GCA_039924585.1 Chitinophagaceae bacterium
GTGTAAGTTTATTAAAAGCCTCTGGTCAGCTAATTATCGCGAGGCAGATTATCAAAATTATACAATTGTAAAAGATCAGCAGATTCAATAAAGCAATTAAACTTCCATACTTTTCTTTTAAGTTTGTAAAAAAATTTATGAATAAAAAATATATAATTTGGCAATTTATTGCACTTCTTTTTACTTTCTCATCTTGCAATGCTTTAAGGTATCCTGGCAAAAGAAATGGCAACAATGGTACGAATACACAAAATCAAACACCTCCGCCACCACAACAGCCACAAGTCAATGAAGTTCCGCATAATGTAACTTACAATTATAAAAATATCACCCTTTCCTCTTCTCCTATGTATGGAGAAAAAAATATTTATGCTACTGCGGATCTTAAAAATTCCATTGGTACTTATGGTAGCAATACAACTTATGCAGGCAGCAAGATGGATCTTCAATATTTCTTTACTGCACCAAGTGAAAAAACAACAACTAAAAGGCCTTTTGTTTTATTAATTCACGGTGGAGGCTTTCTCGCAGGTAGTTATAAGTCTTCTAGTGCACCTGCAACATTATTTGCACAAAAAGGGTATGCCGCAGCAAGTATAGATTACAGGCTCGGTTGGAATACAGGCGGATCCAATCCGGGATCATGTAAGGGCGATACAATGAGTATGTATAAAGCGGTGTATCGCGCAACACAGGATGCCCGTGCAGCTTTACGATATTTTGTGGCCAATGCGGACCAGTTTGGAATTGACACCAGTCAAATTTTTATTTGGGGAAGTAGCGCAGGAAACATCACCGCCTCAGCCGTAACCTTCATGACACAACAGGACTTTGATTCAAAATTACCGGGTATTGAAAATAGTCTCGGAGGCCTTTATACTGCCTCTAATAATCTAAGGAACGATTTTCACATAAAAGCATTATTAACTGTTACTGGTTTTGGTCTTATGAGTAAATCTTATATAAATAGCAGCAATGCTGTACCAGTATTTTTTATGGTCCGGGCCAATGACCCTGTTTTACCTTATGGTCATGAACAGGCTTTTAAATGCAAGAATTATTTTTACCTCTACGGCGCATCTGAAATTAAAAATGTAGTGAAAGCCTATAATATGCCTTATACTTTATATACTGAATCTGGCTCAGGACATATGGTAGGCTACTCAAGTGATTTTGTAATTAGTACCATGAGTAATTTTATTAAGAGTTTATGGGCAGGTGATTACCGTTTCCAGGAATACTCAGACTTTACAAATAACATGAATAGTAAAGCAGCCCAATAAAGTTTTTGTTAAAACTATAAAAATTTTTCGTTAATAAAAAAATGCTGTATGTTTACATTCGCATTTTTTTAAAAGAGGCATTTTTTAAACCACAAATGCCTTTCTTTTATTAAAATGGCTCCAATATCCTGCCAATTTTTTTTGAATTTAAATCCGTTTATTAACGCAAACATTCATTTATGAAAACATCAGTTATTCTTACAGCCCTGGTTATGGCGGGCGCTTTAACAGCATGCCATAAAACATCTTTTGTAGCAGATCAGAATGATGCAGGAGTTTATGGCTCCACCGGCAAATCTTTTACTGGACTTGACGCATTAGATACAATGTGTATTCCTATTAATGAAATGGGCACCCAGACTTATCTTGGTTACCAGGGCGGTTTTTATCCCAATGGCGCAACGGTTCCACAAGGACAATATGCTGCGGACCTGGACTCTATCAACAAAACAATCTGGGGACTTGACACTGCGGGCATTCGTAGGAATAAAGCAGGCACTATTGTTATCGGTGGTGTTGGCGCATGTTTATGTGGTGCTCCTGTGAATGGCTTGAGAAGAAGAAAGCGAAATCCCAATACTGTTCAAAATATCAATTGGGTCAATTTTGAATTTGGTGGTGCCACTTTTGAGTCCATAGCAGATCCTAATAGCAATTATTGGACATATATAGACCAAAAAATGTCTTCTCAAAATACTACTTATAAACAAGTACAAATGTTGTGGATGACCACTGACGATTCTTCCGGAATCACAGATTGGCCCACACGCCCTTTAATAGCTAAAGAAAATATTAAGGCAGCGGCAAGAACCTTAAAAAATAAGTTTCCTAACTTGAAAATTTTATATATGGTAGGCCGCCCATATACCTGGGATTTAAGTGTTGATAGTAAAATAACAAACACCCGTAGTAAAAACCCAGCGCCTTACCACCAGGGATGGGCAGAAAAATGGGCAATTGAAGACCAAATAAACGGCGATCCTGGCATGACTTATAAAGGTCCAAATGCTGTAGCGCCTATTTTAACATGGGGAGAATATGAATGGACACATGCAAAAGCGCCAAATGCGGATGGATTTTTCTGGCTGCCATCAGATACGCGAGATGGATTACACGCCACAGATGCAGGGAAAGATAAAATTTCCCAATATTACTTTAATTTCTTTTACAATGATCCATATGCAAAACAATGGTTTCTTAGATATCCTTAATTAAAAATTACTTATCAAATTAAAAACCTGTCAATATTTGACAGGTTTTTTTTATTTTATTTTTTAGCTATTACAGCTATATGCATTTTAAATAAAAATTGATGCATAGCAACCATGTCTGTAATGTTTTTTACCAGCAGGATAAAATTATTGCCGGATTGTTTCAACTGTCCCTGGTTTGTACTTGTTTGTAAATATTCCAGGATTTTTTTAAAGACACCTGATTCAAAATAAGGAGAATCATTTTTATTAATAAAATAGCAACGTAATACTTCTTGTTTTAAAGTCATTTTTTCAAAACCCAGGTCTACTGCCAGCCAGCGACAACGAATAGTGATAAATAAATCTTCTACTTCTTTTGGAATAGGGCCAAAACGGTCGAGCATATCATCCTTAAAAATTTGAAGTTCACCTTCATTTTCACATTGGTCAAGCCTGGTGTATAAAGACAATCTTTCAGTAATACTTTCCACGTAATTATCCGGTATTAAAATTTCAAGATCCGTATCAATAGTACAATCCGAAACAAAATCATCCTGCCTGCTGATCTCTTCTTTAAATAATTCTTTGAAATCACTTCTTTTTAATTCACGCACAGCTTCATCCAAAATTTTCTGGTACATTTCAATACCAATATCCGCAATGAAACCGCTCTGCTCGCCGCCCAGCATATTGCCGGCACCGCGTATATCAAGATCACGCATGGCAATCTGGAAACCACTCCCCAATTCACTAAATTGCTCAAGCGTTTGCAAACGCTTTCTGGAATCTGCTGGTAAAGTGCTTAGAGGCGGCGCTAGTAAATAACAAAATGCTTTCCTGTTACTCCTGCCCACACGCC
>JBDTAN010000324.1:0-4473 GCA_039924585.1 Chitinophagaceae bacterium
TTTGACAAATATTGGTCACGCAGCATACAATTGCTGGCAGGAAATTCCGAAACATTTTTTGTTTGTTATTTTAGAAAAATTTGTGGTAATGCCGGATCATGTGCATGGGATTCTACGGATTAATAAACCGGTGGTTAATGATGTTGTAGAGACACAAAATGTGGTAGAGACACAAAATGTTGTAGTAGAGACACAAAATGTTGTGTCTCTACCATTTCAAAAAAACAAATTTGGCCCGCAATCTAATAACCTGGCATCCATTTTACGCGGGTATAAAATTGGGGTTACAAATTTTGCTAAATCCCATCATATTTTGTTTTGTTGGCAACGGGGATATTATGATCATATCATTCGAAATGAACGATCATTTTTTGCCATTTCAAAATACATTGAAAATAATCCCGGTAAATGGGATATTGGAAAATGATGTTGTAAAGACGCAATATGTTGCGTCTTTACTTTTTATGGTGACGCAACATATTGCGTCTTTACGTTTTATGGAGACGCAACATATTGTGTCTCTACAGTGGGGGAACACGTGTAGGTGTATCTGTGCCCTTTATGATGGATGTGGCACTAATAGCAACAGACTTAATAATTGCGGCCATATTATCCATATTCAATGTACTGATTTCATCGCTTACTTTATGATAATTCGGTTCATTATCCATCTTGGATGTAGAAATGGTATGCGCCGGAACGCCAAGCCTGGCAAGGGTTGCATTATCAGACCTGTAAAATAAATTTTCTTCTGTATAAGGATCCGGGTAAAAATTGAAATTAGAACCAACCAGGTTTTTCTGTAAAATTTTTCCCATGTCCGTTTTTTCATAACCGGTAATGTATGCGGAATTCAATCCCCATTTACTATCTGTACCAATCATCTCAATATTAAACATGGCAACCACATTAGCCGGTGGAATATGGTTGGAAAAATAACCTGAACCCAGACCACCGGATTCTTCCCCAGTGAATGCTACAAAAATAATTGTGCGGTCATTATTATTCAATGCTTTAAAATATTTTGCGAGGAGTATAACCGCCGTGGTACCGGATGCGTCATCATTTGCACCATTATAAATTGAGTCGCCGTTGACAGGTTTGCCAATTCCCAAGTGATCATAATGCGCGGAAAAAACAACAAACTCATTCGGCTTGGTTTTGCCTTTTATTTCCCCCACAACATTGGCTAATTTTTTCTCTTCAAAAGTATGTGTGGCTTCAATAGAAAAACTTTTCGGAACGGTTGATGTCAATACAAAAATCACATCACCCGCGGCTGGATCCAGGCTGCGTTTGAAAAAATTCAACCGTGGGAATATCGTTGACATAGATGTATCAATCCAGAATATTTTTTTCTTACCGTCTTTTAAAGCAGCCGAAGCATTTTTAAAAAAACCATCCATTGTTTTTACCTGCTCCTGTTCATAGCCGGAATTTTCATTGATTTTTAATTCTTTTTTTGGCGTGACAACCATCAGATTTTTTGTATCTATTTTTACATTATCCAATGAAATAGAAGCGCTTGTTTGAATGGGTTTTAATAAAACAAAATTTTGCAAATATGTATCAAGGCCGGGCAATTTTTGCAGGCCTGTTTGTTTAAATTCATTACTGATAAATGCAGCTGCTTTATCAATGCCTTCGGTAAATATGGCGCGACCTTTCATGTCATCCGATGAAAGTGTTTTTTCAATCCTGTTGACTTCAGATACATTGATAATTTTATCAATCTGTTGTGCATTTGTATACAAACAAACAAACAAGGTAACTATAAAAAAAGCTGATTTTTTAATCATGAATTGTATTAATTTTTTTTAAAAAAATATCCAATTAGAGGCTCATCATTTCTTTAAAACGAACCGTTTGCCGGCGGCTTACTTCTATTTTCTCACCGCCTTTTAGTTCCACCAAAAGGCCACCATTAAAATAAGGTTCTATCTTTTCGATGAGGCGCATATTGATAATATGTTTGCGGTTGGCGCGAAAAAATATACGGTCGTCAAGCCTTTCTTCTAGCGCATTTAAAGATTTTAAAATGAGTGGTTTATTATTTGCAAAAAACACTTTGGCATAATTGCCTACACTTTCGAAAAGCCTTATTTCATTGAGTTTTACAAACCAGCAACGTTCTCCATCTTTTACAAATACCTGGTCATTTTCTGTGAGCGGCCCCCTGTTTATAGCACTACCATAACCTGCATTTTCCTTACTGATTTCAAAATGTAGTTTTTGAATTGCATCTGTCAGGCGGCGGGGTTCTATAGGTTTTAATAAATAATCAAGTGCATTTACTTCAAAGGCTTTCAATGCATATTCATCATACGCAGTAGTGAAAATTACACGCGGCGCTTTTTCCAGTTCCTGCAACAGGTCAAAGCCAGTTTTGCCGGGCATTTGAATATCCAGGAAAATAAGATCGGGATTCAGTAATTCTATTTTTTCCAGTCCATCATCTGCATTGGATGCTTCATCGATGACTTCAATATCCGGGAATTCCTGGAGTAATTTTTTAAGCTCCGCCCGGGCGAGGCGTTCATCATCAATAATAATTGCTTTAACTGGCATACAAAAATTTTAAAATTGGTTAAGTTGAAAAAGGTATAAGAATTCGCGCTTCTACGATATCGGGGGCAATATTTTTAATATCAAAAGATGCGTTATTCCCATAGATCAGCTTTAGGCGGTTTTGTGTACTGGAAATACCAAAGCCTTCATCCATTTTCCCCGGATCATAATGACCAGTGTTCTGCACGAGCATTTCATACGCATGGTCTTTAAAATTGGAATAGACTTTTATAATTCCTCCTTCCACTTCGCGGCTGATGCCATGTTTGATGCCGTTTTCAACGAGTGTTTGGAGCATCATGGGGGGCACAGGCTGATCGAGTGTTTCTTCATCAATATGGTATTCCACTTTGAGGCGGTCTTCAAATCGAATATGTTCCAGTTCAAGATAATCTTTTACAATTTGCAGCTCTCTTTCCAAAGACACAGTTTCTAATGAATCCGCTTTCATACTACTGCGCAAAATATTGCTCAATTCTGTAATAGCTGTTCTTGCCCTTTCTGGATTTTCATCTACCAAAGCGCGAATACTGTTGAGTGCATTAAAAATAAAATGTGGGTTTATATGCGATTTGATGGTTTTGAGTTGCAACTCTTTTACCATACTTTCCAGGCGTACCTGGTCAAATTTTGTTTGTCTTTCGGCTTCAATATAATGCCAGACATAATATATACTTACCCAAACGAAAATGATGGGAGAATCATTAAAAAGGTTAAAAATAAAACGTTGATCCACGGAAGCTTTCATTTTTGGATCATACCATTTCAATAATTCAACCAGGCTACTGTTTATAAAACTATAGGCAGCACAGGTAATTATAACTGTGAGAAAAAATGTAATCCATTGATTGCCGGATAAAGGTGGCAAAAGGTGAAATCTTTTCAGCGAAAAGCGTAATAAATGTGTAAATATGAGTCCTAAAAAAATCGATAATAATAATCTTTGCGTATATAATTCGGAGATTTTATGATCAAAAACAAAGGCAAAGAAGACCAGGGAAAGGCCATAAAAAAGCCAGCCTGAAAATTGACATACAAGATATTTTGTATTATTATTTTTCATCATTGCGAAAATAGTGCAATGAAGACGGCTGCCACGTTCATCAATGGATTAATGGTAAATAAGCGCAGCTATAAGGTCATAAAATTTTTTAGGGAAATTGAACCCAGGTGCAAATAATTACGTTTTATCACTTGATATGGGCTGAAAACCTTTAATTTTACATTCATAACTTAACTATATTTATTCCTGATGGAAATAATACCCGGTCCACTTCTGAAAAAAATTCATTCCCCACAGGATTTGAAAAAACTCACCCGTGCACAACTTCCGAAATTATGCGATGAATTAAGGCAATATATTGTTGATGTGGTGAGTGTACATGGCGGCCATTTCGGGGCAAGCCTTGGCGTGGTTGAATTAAGTATTGCCCTGCATTATATTTATAATACGCCATATGACCAATTAGTTTGGGATGTTGGGCACCAGGCTTATGGACATAAGATACTTACCGGTCGTATGGAAAATTTTGCCACCAACAGGAAATATAAAGGATTGAGTGGATTCCCGAAAAGAAGTGAAAGTGAATTTGATACTTTTGGTGTAGGACATTCTTCTACTTCTATTTCTGCAGCTTTGGGTATGGCTATTGCGGCAAAAATCAAACATGAAAAAAGAAAATCTATCGCCGTGATCGGGGATGGTGCCCTTACTGCCGGCATTTCTTTTGAAGCCATGAACCACGCTGGCGTTGCAGATGCAGACTTGCTCATTATTCTCAATGATAATTGTATGAGCATTGATCCGAATGTAGGTGCTTTAAAAGAATATTTAACGGATATCAGTACTTCACCTGTGTACAATAAAGTACGTGATGATATTTGGAAAATGCTGGGAAAGTTACC
>JBDTAN010000325.1:0-3569 GCA_039924585.1 Chitinophagaceae bacterium
ATATCAAACAGTTGTTGAATTAGACAGTATATTTTTCCAGGCATATAATAATTGTGACCTGGCAAAACAGGCAGCATTTTATTCAGACAGTATAGAGTTTTTTCATGATAAAAGTGGCCTCTCAACATCCAAAAAAGATATCCTTGAAAACACGAAGAAATATATATGCGGGAAAGTAACCAGGACAGTTGTAAAAGGCAGCATAGAAGTATCTCCAATACCCGGCTATGGCGCTGTAGAATTAGGATCACACACATTTTACAATAACGTTGAAAATACCACATCCAACCCAAGTAAATTTGTAATCATCTGGAAAAATACAAATGGCGTGTGGACCATAACAAAAGTGATAAGCCTTCATTAATAAAAGATAATTACGCGGGAGCATTTATATAACTTGAAATTTGAAATGCATTATGTCAAAAAAATGCATATTCCGTTTAAAGATTTTAAATGTCAAATGTTTTTTTGAATTAACTTCAAAGTTCACGTACATTCGTCATACTTGTTTTAAAACCAATTTAAAAAGAAACAAACCTAGATTTTATGAAGAAATATTTTGCACTCATTCTATTTGCGCTATGCAGCAATTTCATTTTTGCCCAAAAAAACACCTACCCTACTATTGACATTCCATATAAAAAATATACGCTGGACAATGGCCTGACATTGATTGTGAGCGAAGATCATAAAGTTCCTATGGCCACTTTTAATATCTGGTATCATGTAGGCAGTAAAAACGAAAAACCAGGAAAGACCGGCTTTGCGCATTTGTATGAGCATATCATGTTTACAGGCTCACAACATTACCCGGACTTTGATAAAGTTATGCAAACTGTTGGTGGAGGAAGTAATAATGGCACAACCAATAGTGACAGGACCAACTTTTTTGAAAACTTTACACCGTCAGGATTGGACAGGGTACTTTGGGTGGAATCTGATAGAATGGGTTTTTTATTAAATGGCCTTGACAGTGCAAAAATAGAAGTACAAAGAGGTGTTGTACAAAATGAAAAAAGACAAAGTGAAAATCAACCTTATGCCATATCAGATGAACTCACTGTAAAAAATTCATATCCTTCCAATCATCCGTATTTCCATACAGTTATAGGTTCGATGAGTGATTTAAGTGCAGCATCAGTTGCAGATATTAAAGATTGGTTCCGCGAATATTACGGGCCAAATAATGCTACAATAGCTATATGTGGAGATGTGAATGCAGATGAAGTTTTTGCTAAAGTAAAAAAGTATTTTGGTGAAATTCCGGCAAGTGCACCTATCACCAAACAAGGTGAATGGATCTCGAAAATGAATGGCACGCACATGGTGATTGCGCAGGATAGAGTAGCACAACCCATGTTGCAAAAAACCTGGAATGTGCCAGCCTGGGGAACGAAAGATGCTGCTTATTTAGATCTGTTAAGTACGATATTAACGAATGGTGCATCTTCCCGATTATATAAAAGATTGATCACCCAGGAACAATTATGTACGAGCGTGTATAGTTATACGAGCGGCCAGGAAATAGGGCAACAATTTCAAATCGGTGCTTTAGTGAATGATGAAAAAGATGTAGATAAAGTGAATGGAATTATTGATGAAGAATTAATGAAAGTATTTTCAACAGGCGTTACGGACAATGAATTACAATTAGCCAAAACCATATATTTTTCATCCTTTATAAAATCATTGGAACTTATTGGAGACAAGAGTGATATACTGGCACAAAATGATGTATTTGGTGGCAGCCCTGATTTTTATAAAACTTACCAGGACTATATTAGAAATGCTACTACTGCTGATTTAAAAAATTCCGCAAATAGTTGGTTGAAAGATGGAGAATTTATTTTAAAAATAATGCCTTATCCTGATTATGAAGTGAATGATACAAAATCAGACAGAACAAAAATGCCGGATGTTGGATCGATATCGCCTATGAAATTTCCGGATATAAAAACCATTACATTAAACAGCGGCGTGAAAGTTTACCTGATTGAACGTCCTGAAACACCAATTGTAAATATGAGTGTTTTATTTGATGCGGGCTTCGAAACAGATGCATTAGCAAAAGCTGGTACCACAAAGTTGATGACCAACTTATTGCTCAAAGGAACAAACACTAAAACTGCGGAACAAATTAGTGATGAAGCTAGTGCATTGGGCGCAGACTTGTATGCAACAAGTGGTTTGGAAAAAACCAAAATCAGTTTAATTGCATTAAAAAATAATTTTGAACCGAGTGTCAATTTATTAAGCGATGTTTTAATTAATGCCAATTTTCCAACATCAGAATTTGACCGTTCAAAAAATGAGCAGGAAATTAATATTGAACAGGAAATGGCAAATCCGAATCAATTATCCGGACGTGTATTACCGCAATTGCTGTATGGTAAATCTGTTGCGAATGGCCTGCCATCAAGCGGTTCAGGGTATAAAGAAACAGTAGCTTCAATTACTAAAGAGGATGTTGTAAATCAATATCAAAAAGATTTAGGGTATAAAAATGCTTCCATTTTTGTAGTGGGTGATATTACAGAAAATGAATTGAAACCTATTTTAGAAAAAAGTTTATCCAACTGGAAAGCGGGCGAAAAAATCAATAAAACAGTTCTCAGTAAATTAGAAATCAAACTCGGTAAATTATATTTCATTGATATGCCTGGTGCACAACAATCAGTGATTCGTGTAGCTCAATTATTTTTACCCGAAAATGATATGGTAAAAAATGAAGCAAGAGATATGATGAATACTTTATTAGGTGGTTCATTTTTATCAAGATTGAATATGAATTTAAGAGAAGATAAACATTGGTCTTATGGAGCCGGAAGCGGATTTGCGAATAATAAACAACGCTCCCAATTTTCTGTAAATACAGCTGTTCAAACGGATAAGACGAAGGAGAGTTTGATAGAGATTTCAAAAGAGCTAACGGGTATCAATGCAAAAAAACCCATTAGCGAAATGGAATTTAAACAACAACAAGGTGCAACACTCATGGAATTACCCGGACAGTTTGAATCAAATGGTGATTTAAGTAATGGTTTAGAAAATGTAATTTTTTATAATAAAGGGTTGAGTTATTTAAATAATATTTCAACTACAATTCAGCAATTATCGCTGACAGATGTACAGGCTTCTGCAAAACAATATATCACGCCACAAAATCTGACCTGGCTGGTTATTGGCGATAAAAGTAAAGTGTTACAGGGTTTAAAAGATTTGAATTGGGGCGAAGTGATTGAATTGGATAAGAATGGTAATGTAGTTAAATAAGATATAAATCGTAACAAATAAAAGTATCATCTCGCTGTTGGTGATGCTTTCATGCTTTGCCTTTATTGGAGTTGCATATAAAAAGTGTCTATAAAATAAGGTTTTTTCAGTGCGTCATTCGCATAGGGGGAGCGATACTGATCACAATAGCAGGAAATCTAAAGCAGGTATGAAGGGAAATTCGTTTACTCAATTTTATGTTTTATTATATCTTTACAGGCAACAATGTTTGCAAATATGAAACGCCTGATTCATAATTCTGCCCGGCTTTTTTTTATTGCATTTTTTGTTTTGAT
>JBDTAN010000326.1:0-5001 GCA_039924585.1 Chitinophagaceae bacterium
GATTATCCATATCCCCGCTGTAATAACGATCAATACGCATCCAGTGCATATCGTGAAAACGCATGACTTCACTCTTTCCAACAATTGGAACATTATTTTCCAAATGACAGGCAACAACACAAGCCCCGCAACCGACACAAGTATTCAAGTCCACACTCATTCCCCAATGAATACCAGGTTTATCATAATACGGGAACATCGTGCCCACTTTCTCGTAATTATCAATTCCTCCCCAGGGTGCTAATTCTTTTTTTCTATCATTCAATACTTCATCCGGGTTGGCTTTAAATTCAGCCAACGTCATTTCCTTCATCACTTCAACCCTGTTTCCCATTGGCGTATCAATCAAATTATGCGTTTGAGTTAATGCAACTTTATAGGTCTCACCGGTTTTTACAACCTGCACATCAGGGGCAAAATATTGAACATTGCTACCATTATAATTTACAAATGGGTAAGCATTTTGTCCAACGCCAGCAGCTACTTTGCCAATTTTGTCTGTTTGGCCATATCCAAGTGCTATTCCAATAACATTTGGATGTGTTCCGGGAATGATTAAAGAAGGCAGGGAAATCGATTCATTCCCAACCGTAACTTTAAGCACATATCTTTCAGGATGTACTTCATAATCATCCGATTGACTGGTACTTGTAAGATCAATATTCAACAGGGTTTTAGCCATAGCCGGGGAAATGATCACATAATTATCCCAGGTACATTTAGTAATTGGATCCGGCAGTTCCTGTAACCATGGATTGGTTATGCCTTTTCCTTCCCGTATTCCTACTTTCTGGTATAAAACCAATTCTGTATTTCCACCTTTTTTTGCAGCTGTAATAGCATTGCCGGAAGTAGCGACAGCGCTACTATTAAAAGTTGCTGTACCCAGCACTTGTGCAATAGGTTTAATTATTTGCGTTGTTGTATCCTGAATTCCCGGTGCTGATTTAGTCATTGCATTACCCGGATTGATAACACCATCCTGTAATGTTTTATCCCAGTTCATTTCACCACCTAATTTCCCAGTCCAGTAAGTTTTCAAAAATGTGAGATAATCTGTAGTAGCGCCACTCCATTTCAATAGACTATCCTGCCATTGCCTTGTTTTAAATAATGGGTAAATTGTTGGCTGCATCAAAGAATAATAACCTGATTTAGGTTCTGCATCACCCCAACTTTCCAGGAAGTGATTATCCGGAACTACATATTTACAAAGTTGAGCTGTTTCATCAAGCCTTGGGTTTAATGAAATAGAAACTTTTACTTTTTTGATTCCTGAAACAAATTTTGCCGTACCAAAAGATGAATATGCAGGATTTGCACCTTCAACTATTAAAGTACCTACAGAACCCGCATTCATATCATCCAGCAATTTTGCATAATCTGCATCATTACCTTGTTTATAATTTAAACTAACGGACCAGTCAATCGTATTACCGCTTGCGCCAATCGCTTCATTAATTGCATTTACAATTACCTGCACATTCATATCATTGCTTCCGCAAACAACGAGTGCAGCACCTTTATTTGCGAGTAATTCTTTCGCAGTTTTTTCAATTCCATTTTTTAATGCAGCATCTGAAATATTTGACGCGCCCTGGCCATTTAAAGCACTTAATAAAGCCATAGCTATCGCGCCTGTTTCTGAAGGACGATGTAAATAGCGGTCATCTGCATTAGAACCTGTAAGACTGGCAACGGTTTCAAATTGTATATGATGGCTCATGGAAGGATTGCCTTCATTTATTTTTTTGCCCATGGCATATTGATTGGCAAATTCTATGGGTGAAAGCCATGTACCCAGGAAATCAGCACCAATACTTACTATTGTTTTTGCCTTATCAAAACGATACGATGGAATCATTCTTTTTCCATAACCAGCTGCATTTGCTGATAACATTCCATCATAAGAAACAGCATCTACCATTACATGGCGGCTGCCTGGAAATTTTGCTAAAAATTGGTTGATGGTTTCCAGGGAAGTTGGAGAATTGATAGTGCTTGTTAAAAGTACAACGGGCGATGCTGTACCAATTGCACCTAAAACAGATCGGTCCACAGCTTCCAATGTAACCTCCTTTCCATCAATTAAAGGAAAACGCAGGCGGCCGGTATCGTATAAGTCGAGCACAGAAGCCTGAACCCTTGCTGAAGTTCCACCATTGGTAATTGGAGAAAGTTCATTTCCTTCAATTTTGATAGGCCTTCCATCACGCACTTTCGCAACAATGCTCACCGCTTCTCCGTCTTCAACATAAGTAGTAGCGTAATAATATGCATTACCGGGGAAAATATCTTCGGGCTTATTTACAAATGGTATTGATTTTTTTACGGGCATTTCACAACTGGCGGCAATAGCTGCTGCTGCAGTAGTAAAACCCAGGTATTTTAAAAAGTCCCTGCGCGCTGTAGGTGCCTCAAGAAAACTTTTGCCATCTTCTGCTTCGAAAGGTAACATTTCCCGGAATTCATCTTTACCGGATACGCGGAATGCATCGGAATCATTTAGTTCTCCAAAGCTTTGCCAATATTTTTTTTGTTCCATTCTGTAAATTTAAATCAACGTTGAAAGCAGGAAATTCAGTAAGAAATAGTTGCTCAACAAAATTTCCTTCCTATATTATTTCAACAATTTTTATTTTTAATAATGACATTTCTGACATTCTGTTCCTCCAATTGTTTCCACTGTAACACTGTCCAGGACATGATTTTTCAGGTCTTCATGGTATTTCTCATACATATTATAAAATTGATTTCCACCACTTCCGTTTGCATCCGGGAAATTCACTTTCGTTGAGCGGTGACAACCAATACACCAACCCATACTTAAAGGAGCGAATTGTTTCACTTCATCCATTTTTTGGATTTCTCCATGACATGTTTGGCATTGTACATTTCCAACCATCGTATGTTGTGAGTGATTGAAATAAACATGGTCGGGCAGGTTATGTATCCGTATCCATTCAATAGGTTTTGCTTTGGAAGGATCCCAGGGTTGGCCTTCTGTATAACCAGCGTATTTATACAACTTTTGGATTTGTTCTGTTCCATTCACTTCATTTCCATTACCATCATGTAACGCTTCCCCCTTGTATTCATTGATCGCCATATGGCAATTCATACAAACATTTACAGAAGGAATAGTGGCTTGCTTACCAGCTTGTGCACCGCCATGGCAATACAGGCAATTAATCTGGTTAATTCCGGCGTGAACTTTATGTGAATAAAATATTGGTTGAACGGGTTCATAATCCTGGGTACGGCCTAAACCAATTGCACCCATCACTAAATAATATCCGCCCAATAGAAATAGTATTAATACTGCGAAAGTGATATACACTTTATTTCTCCAAACAGGCACTGGCTCTGATGCAGGAATACCGGATTTGTCATCCGATAATTTCTTCAGGTTTGAGTTTACCTGTAAAAGGATGAAGGCAACAATGGCAAGAATTAAAGTAAAAATGCCAAAGATGAGGCTGTTATCACTATCAGAGGAAACGGCACCAACTGCTCCAGGTGTACCGGCCCCTGGTGCGGCCGCTACAGGCTTACTACCTTCTGTTTTTATATACCCTAATAAAGCATCAATGTCCGCTGTACTAAAATTAGAAAAAGCGGGCATACTTATATTATTATGCGCCTTAAAAAGACCAACAGCATAAGGATATCCACTTGCAATTACAGAACCGCTATTATGTATCCAGGCATGTAATTTATCTTTATCCGGCCAGCGGTCTTCAACGCCTTTTAAGGCAGGCCCTGTAAGATCTCTTTGCATTTTAGGATCATGACAGGAAGCACAATTTTGCATAAAAAGTGCTTTGCCATCCTGGGCCTTTAACTGACCGCTAGAAAAGAGAAAAATACATATTGTAGTAAGGGTTATAAATTTTCCGGCAATACTTTTTAAATAGGTCATAAAAGCTGTTCAATTATAAATATTTGGAAAAATCTCCGCTGGTTGAGGGCAAAAGTATGACAGCAAATTGACAAAACCCAAACGTTTTAATTTTTTTTTCACAATTAAAAATTGTTATAGTGCTTTGAAAATTTTCATTCATTTTTGCTGATTAATTTAAATTCAATTTTTTCTCTTTTGCATCAAACACCAATATATCATATCGCAATTTTTGCTTCAGGAACCGGTAGTAATGCTGAAAAAATCATGACTTATTTTAAAAGTTCTGACAAAATTTCCATTGCATTGCTTGTTTCAAATAATAAAGAAGCAGGCGTTTTAAACATTGCAAAGAAAAACAAAATTCCTATTCAGATTATAGAGAAAGAAAATTTTTTTAAAGGTGATGCTTATCTATCAACTTTAGAAAAACATCAAATAAATTTTATAGTGCTCGCTGGTTTTTTATGGAAAATACCTGTGAAATTAATACATGCATTTCCCCATGCAATCATTAATATTCATCCTGCTTTGTTACCTGATTATGGCGGAAAAGGTATGTATGGAATGCATGTACACGAGTCTGTGATTGCACATCATGAGAAACAAAGTGGCATTACCATTCACTATGTAGATGAAATATATGATCATGGTAAAATAATTTTCCAGGAAAAATGCAAGGTGGAAAAAAATGAAACACCGGAATCTTTAGCGACAAAAATTCATGAACTGGAACATACTTACTTTGCACCCGAAATTGAAAAATTGTTACTTTCTAAATAAACTTTTTTTATGCTAAAAATACCTAAAATGCTCGCCGCGATAATAGTGCCGTTATGCATTTGTTCATTAAGCTGTAATAAATCCAGTTCAAATATTTCATACGGCCAGATCCGAGGCCTGGTGCGGCTTGCAGATGATCTGAACAATCCGCAATCTTACGCCGGCATGCAGGTTACTGCAGAAAATACAGGCGTCAGTACAGTTAGTGATTCCTTAGGGCGATATTTCCTGAATGGCCTGCAAAATGGTACTTATAATTTAGTGTATTCAAAACCCGGTTATGGTACTTATATTTTAGTGGGTTTTAATAATAACGG
>JBDTAN010000327.1:0-7950 GCA_039924585.1 Chitinophagaceae bacterium
ATTTTCCAGCGCCTGTGCCGGGTTATTTGTTTTCATAAAAAGGCTACCTATTAAAAATCCCCGGAAACCCGCATGCCGTAATGCTTTCAATTCCGATCCAGTCGTAATGCCACTTTCAGAAATGGACGGTTTTACTTTTGGAATTTGATGAATGAGCCGAAAGGAGTTTTCCAAATCAGTTTCAAAAGTATTGAGATTCCTGTTATTTACACCAACCATATCCACTTCATCGCAAATGTGGCCTAATTCTTTTTCATCATGAATTTCAAGAATTATTTCAAGATTTAATGCGCGTGCCATTTTAGCCAAATGTTTTATTTGTTGCGGCGAATGTAAAGCAGCAATTAATAATATAACATCTGCACCAAGCCCTTTCGATTCATACAATTGATATTCGTCAATTATAAAGTCTTTGCGCAACAATGGAATATCAACTAAGTTATCGGCAATCAACAAATCATCATTGGTTCCTCCAAAATAAATTTCATCTGTAAGAATTGAAATGCCTGCGGCATATTTTTCATAAACCGGCAACACATCATTTATAGAAATATCATTCCTGTATTGACTACTGGGTGATTTTCTTTTAAACTCAGCAATAATTCCATTGCTGTTTTGTTTAAGCAAAGCTTTTTTTAAAGAGCGTGTTTTCTTTGCAAAACCAGGCAACATTTCCCAGGTTTCCCTGGGTATGAATTTCTTTTTTTGCGCTACTTCTTTTTGTTTATCCAGTATTATATTTTGCAAAATATTCATGCCTGCATGTTCATTAATTTTTTAAAAGATTCAAGCGCTTTTCCAGATTCGAGACTTTCCACCGCGGCATCATAGCTTTCGTTGTAGCTTTCAAATTTTCCGGTGAGCGATAATGCTACAGCCGCATTCGCCAATATTACAGCGTTTTGCGACCAGGTACCTTCCCCATTTAAAACCGACAGGAAAATTTTCGCACTATTTTCAACACTGTTCCCACCATAAATTTCTTTGGGATCTACAAAACGTTTACCCAGCATTTCAGGAGTCATTATTTTTTCACCTTCGCGTGAAATTATTTTCACATCAGCCGTCAAAGATATTTCATCATAGCCATCCAATGAGTGAAAAATAATAAACGGAATGTCCGTTTCCTGCAAAATATAATTATACATCCGCGCCATTTCCAAACTATACACGCCTAACACCTGGAATGCAGGCCGTGCGGGATTTATCAAAGGGCCAAGCATATTAAAAAATGTACGGATTCCCAGGTTTTTGCGCATCGCTCCTACAACTTTTAGTGCTGGATGGAAAACCGGTGCATGCAAAAAACAAATACCTGCTTCATCAATTTCTTTATTAAGTTTTACATTATCCGTTTTGAATGTATAACCCAATTGTTCCATCACATTGGAAGATCCACTAATGGAAGTGGCGCCATAATTTCCATGCTTCGTCACTTTTTGCCCGGCGCCTGCTATAATAAAAGCAGACAATGTGGAAATATTAAATGTATTTTTTCCATCGCCGCCTGTGCCAACAATATCAAGGGTTTCAGCGTTTTCTATTGTTACATTGATACACAATTCCATCAATGCATCGCGGAAACCAAGTAGCTCTTCAATGGTAATACTACGCATTAAAAAAACAGTTGCAAAGGAAGTGATCTCTGTTTCCGTATATGCGCCGCCTGCAATGTTGCGCATCACATCTGCCGCCATTTCGCGCGAAAGTGTTTTATATTCAAAAAGAAAAAGAAGTATTTTTTTCATGGGTCTTAAAGTTACTTTAATGAAAGCCAGTTACGGATTATTTGTTCACCGCAGGGTGTTAATATACTTTCCGGGTGAAACTGTACACCATATAACTGAAATGTTTTATGCCTGAATGCCATGATCAAATTATGTTGATCTTTTGCTGTTACAATTAATTCTGCTGGCAAGGTTTTTTCATCTACGATCCAGCTATGATATCGGCCTGCCTCAAATGTATCCGGTATATTTTTAAAGATATCATTCCCATCTTCGGGGCGATTAATAATTTGAACAGGTGTTGCAATGCCATGAAAAACGTCTTCCAAATTTATTAATGATCCACCCAATGCTTCAGCAATCGCCTGGTGGCCCAAACACACGCCCAGTATGGGTTTCGTGGCGTGATATTTTTTTATTAATGGCAAAAGCAACCCCGCTTCCGAAGGAATCCCCGGGCCGGGTGACAAAATAATTTTATCATACGCATCCACTTCTTCCAATGTAATTTGATCATTCCGTACGACATCAACTTTTGCATGTAATATTTTTTCAATCAGGTGAACGAGGTTATAAGTAAATGAATCATAATTATCAAATACCAAAATCTTTGGTGTTTTTTCTTTGCCTTTTTTTTCCATTTTATTCTATTTTTAAAAAAATAATTTTTTTAAATTGCGGGGTGCAAAGAAGCCGCGTGTTCTATCGCATTTTTTAAAGCACCCAGTTTGTTTTCCACTTCATTCAATTCATTTTCTGGAATACTATTCACAACGATACCTGCACCGGCCTGGTAATGCAGCGTATTAGATTTACTCAAAAATGTACGGATCAGGATGGCGAGTTTCACATCTCCGTTAAAACCGATAGCGCCAATACAACCACCGTAAAAGCCCCTTGGGGCAGGTTCATTTTGTTGAATAATTTGCATCGCTTTGATCTTCGGTGCTCCACTCAATGTGCCCGCGGGAAAAGTTGCTGCAATCATGTTAAATGGATTATAGTTTTCCTGCAGGTCACCTGAAACCTCACTTGTCAGGTGAATAACATGAGAAAATAATTGCAACACTTTATATTTCGATACCGTTACATTCAAGCAAACACGACTAAGGTCATTGCGCGCAAGATCAACTAGCATGGTATGTTCCGCATTTTCTTTTACATCATTTTTTAATTTTTCAGCCAGGGCTAAATCTGTAATTGTGTCACCTGTTCTTTTAATTGTTCCAGCAATAGGATGTAGGAATGCTTTTCCGTCTTTGAGGATCAGCTGTGATTCAGGACTGGATCCAAATATTTTATAATCCCCATAATCAAAATAAAATAAATAAGGCGATGGATTGATACTTCTCAAACTTCGATAGACATTGAACTCATCGCCTGTGAAAGCTTGTGAAAATTTTCGGCTTAATACAACCTGGAAAACATCGCCACGTTGTGTATGTGCAATGCCTTTACGCACCATTTTTTTATATATTTCATCTGAGATTGATGATTGTTCATCCCCGGATTTTTTAAACGGAAATACAGGTACATCCTTACTTTTAATCAATGATTCAAGTAATGAAAAATGACTTTCTATACCTGTAATCTTATTTTCACATATATACATTTCATCCTTGAAATGATTGATGGCGATTACATATTGATATAACCTGTAACGCATGAGTGGAAAATCTTTTTGCAAAACCTGAGGTTTTTCTACCGCATCAAAGAATGCATACGAATCATACGCAGTATATCCAAAAAGGCCCTGCGCAATTTGCAGAAAATCATCCGGCAATTTATTTAAATGAAACGCCTGCATAAATGACCACATCAATTCAGGCACTTTATTAATTTCTGTAATCTTTTCTCTTTCAGGTTTTCGGCCGGGAAACTTTATTTCTATTGTGGAATAATCTTTAATTTCAATGCCTGCAATGGCGTTTACACAAATAAAAGAAAAACTGTTCCCCATTGAATCGGTGTCAGAACTTTCCAGTAAAATGGTATCCCTAAAACGATCCCTCAGCCGCAGGTAAATACCCACAGGCGTATAAATATCTGCCAGCATTTTTTTAAAAACTGTATTTAATTCTATTGGTTTCATGTATTTGATTGTATGATCCATTTACGAAATATTTTACACTTTGGCATAAAAAAACCCCGGCAAAATTTACCGGGGCCTTTCAAAAAAAAGATTGGTATAGCATTAAACGCCCCGGAAGGAGAAAATATGCCACCACCAAATATTTTGTAAAGGGAAATGTTTCATTGGAAAACGAAAGTGCAGACAATTTTTTAATAAAAAAAATAAACTTTATATTTTTTTCAATTATTTTGATTTAATACCTGCCACAGATTTCATGGCTGACAACATGATTCTGATCCAATAATTAAAGACAGACTTTTCCATTATCCTGTTCGTTTCGAATTCAGCCGTTCTTGTTTTTTCTTTTTTCAGGATAAATGTGTTGGCAATAAAATATTTAATACGTGTTATGAGTGGCGTCTTAATATTTTCACTGGAATGATACGCAGCAATTGCCAAACCCTTGGTAAGAATGCGCACATTTCCATGAGCAATTTCATTATCTCCATGTGCGTTTATTTGTATTGTATCGATTTTGCCTTTTGTAAATAAAATCTTTGTAAGATTTTGCTGCAAAGGATTAATAGCTATGGCATCAAAGGGTGAAATGTGTATTCCAAACTGAAAACTACCTGCAGTATCATTATAAGATTGATTCATAAATATTTGTGCATCTACAGCATTATTGATCTTACCAGTACCAGAAATATACAGGCTGTCATGCGAAACATTTGATCCATTGCTGATATTAATTATTGCAGCATTTAAATCACCAATATTCAAATCGAGGCCTGGTTTTTTATTGCCTGGTAATTCAACATAATGTACATTTCCATTCATCAAATTCAGGGTGTCAATTAAAAGTGGAAAATCTATTTTGCTCAAAGCGCGCACTGGTAATGGCTTAATGATATGATGCTGAAAAGGCAATTTTTTATCTTTGATAATATGTATAAAAGCATCATTGATTATTACTTTTCGCGCATTTATAAAAAAATTTTTCGCAAGCAAAGCAGCAGCATCTACTTTGTCTGCGATGATTTTGCCCGTATGAAATTGCTGGTAATCAATTTGCCATGTTTGATTGGCGAAAAACGAATCACTGGAAAAGTGCGGAATAAATGCCAATGAATCTAATTGCAACAAAGAATCTTTGGCGGAAAATTGAATTCCATTTAATAAAAATTTTCCGAAATGATTATTCAATCTGGTATTGAATTTTAATTTTGTGTCTGTATGATTGATTAAAACATTTTGCCAGTCATCTATATTTTTTTCTGTAAATGCAATTTTTGGAATATCCATTTCAACCTGCTCAAGTCTTGTTTCTTTTTTTCCTGAAATAAAAATACCTGGTGAAGAAAGATGCAGTAAACTACTTTGAATATTAAAAATATTACGAGGCAAAAAGTTCATTGAATCTATTTGAAAAGTCAAATTTGCATTTGGTGCTGCCACTGATGTTCCATTCGTAGCGTATATATTCATACCGTTTAATGATACATTCAATCCCCGTAAAATTGCAGTATCATTAAGGGAAGCATAATTTAATTGAAATGAAATCCGGGGCACATCTGCATGCAGGGTATCAGATATATTATAACTTTCAATATGAAGTGTTGCTGAATCCACGCTGGTATTTTCCAGCACGAATGGTGTTCTGTAAGCAATATTTTTAGTGAAGCTTTTAGTAGAATCTTTTTGAAGGAACCAATGAATATCAGGTTTCATTAAATTAAATCCATTCCAGCTTTTAATATTTGAAAAATTGGTCAGGTCTGGATTTCCGGACAATAATGGAATTTTAATCAGCACACTGTCTTTGGAAGAAACATAGCGCAAAGAAATATTTTCTATTGATGAAGTGTTGAGATTATTTATATTAAATGAATCAGTGAAGACGGCTAAGCCGTCGGACAACATCATCAGCGAACCGCCATCAAAAAAAGCTTTATTAAAATGAATTGCTGCATCATCCGGCTTTCTAAATTGTTCAATATCCAAATGATTTAAAAAAGTTTGCAGTTGAATACTGCCCGGTAAATTTATTAACAGATCTGTATTGGGTAATGATATATTGTTTACATAAATAGAAACAGGTAAAATTGTTTTTTGGGGATTAACATTCCCCGGCATTCGCTGAGAAATAATCTTTCCACCAGTCCAGGATAAGCCTTCCAGGTTTATCTTTTCTTCATCTGCAGAATCATTGATATTAATCCCTGAAAGCAAGAGCCCGCCTGCATTTAAATGCAATAATTCATTTTTATCAATATAGTCCAATTGAGCAATTAAAAAATTCTTTTGATTGCCATCCAAAACACCTTTTAATAAAAGAATCTGTTGCAATCCATTATTATAGACTGCTTTTGAAAAAGATAAACGATCAATAGAAGTTTCCAAAGTACTAACACGTGTAGCGCTAAAAAGATTTTTTAAAAATACAGATGCGTTCACGTCCTCGAAATTTAAAGTATGATTAGCGCCTGTTGAAAAACGATATTGTACCTCTCCATTTTGAATAGTTAATTTTTCCACGGAAAAATATTTTTCTATATCATCAAAAATTTCAAATAATGGCTTCCTGATTTTATTTTCATTATTGCCTTTACTTTCAATAATGATGGCAGGTTTTTCTAAAATTGCTTCCTGCATTTTTATCGTTTTATCAAAGATTAAATCACCGAGGGAAAGGCCTTTCAAAGTGAGACTGGGAATATTTATAGCACGCAAGGCATGGTCATTATTTCTTGCTCCGGGTAATAAGCCGAAATTGACCAGCTTCAATTCCCGGTTCGTGAGTGAAACACTGTCAAAGGTCATTTCATACAAACTGTCATCCGTATAAGAGCGGTAATTTTTTACATCAAAATCAATACTTTTTACTTGTACAGGGTCGTCATTTTGTGCAGCGATATTGATTTCCCGAAGCCTGAAATTATTTCCTTTGGAAAAAAAAGTAAGGGTTTTATTATCCCGCTGCGTTTTAACAGAAATATCAGAATTGATGATGCCAATATATTTTACCTGGATATCGCCAAACAAACCTTTCAGCACTGCATTGATCATCGTATCTGCAGAAACTTTTTTATTTTTTTTATGTGTATTGAATAAAAAATTAATATCAGAATTCTGGCAATAAACAGTATCCACTTTGATCAGGCTCTTCCTGTACAAAGCATTGAAATCTGTGTTTATTAATTTCAATGTATCAAAATGTATATTATATTTTGCCGATACATTATCCGGGCTTGCGCCGGTAAGTGTGCAGTTGTTTATAGAAATTAATTTCTTATCCGTAGAAATGGCCATGCTACTGAAAGACAAGCCATGTAAGCCATCCGGGAAAATAAATGCTTGCGGGCCGGAACGAACAAAAATATTTTCACTAAAAAAAAACTGGCTCGTATTATTTGAATGCACGTTTACGCCAAAGCCATCTACACCAAAATCTATGTTCTGTAACCGAATAACTTTTGTACTATCACCTGGCGTATATAAATTAAAATTGCTTTTAGTAAACCGTAATTTTTTTACCTGCATATTATTCATCACATCTTCTATCTGCAGGTATAATGCACCGAGTTGTTCGGGAAGCGATATTTTATTTAAACTATCTTTTTCATAAGGCCTGATATTGAATGTGGGCGCTATACAAATAACTGAATCCAGGACAAGTTTTTTTCGAAATATTACATCCCAAATGTTTTTTAACTGGAATTCCAGGTAAGGCAATTTCACATCGGTCCTGCTTTCCTGTAAGGAAGAATCCATTACATATAAATGTGCATTAAATGCTTCCAGTTTTTGCTGATGGCTATGGTATTTTATCTTTGCAATTTCAAGCCGGTATTTGCCTCCCGACTCACTGGCAACAAGGTTTTGAATGATACTTTCAATATTGTGCCTTACCCAATAATTTCCACCAACCAGAACGATTGCGATAAAAGCAATTACCCCAATGATAATTTTAGTATGTTTCTTTTTAATGGAAAATTTCATGAACGGGATCGAACGATTTTGAAATTGAAATTAAAACATATTAGTGGAGGTAGCTTATTTGTTTTCCTTAAATTTATAGAGCAGGAATTTTATATCAATATTTGTCTTAATACTTATGTTTTTTTACATGACTAAAGATATCTTCAA
>JBDTAN010000328.1:0-5606 GCA_039924585.1 Chitinophagaceae bacterium
TCTTCTACCTGGTGTTCATTCGGTTTCACCACTAAAAACTGGAAAAAAACAAATGGCGTTTTACTCTTTAATTCCTTTTTCCATTTTACAATATTTCGTGCGCCAGCAATTACTTTATCGAGTTTACCACCACGCCTGTATTGCTGGTAAACATCCTGTGTAGTGCCATCTATAGAAATGATTAGCCTGTCCAAACCACTTTCCACAGTTTGCTTTGCTTTTTAATAAGTGAGATAATGTGCATTCGTTGAAGTGGCTGTATAAATGCCTTTATCATGGGCATATTTTACCATTTCCAAAAAATTGGGATTTAAAAAAGGTTCTCCCTGGAAATAAAAAATCAGGTATAATAATTCTTTATAAATATCATCAATAGTTTCCTGAAAAAAATCTTTTTTAAGCATGCCGGTCGGGCGTGTAAATTCACGCAGGCCACTGGGACATTCCGGGCAACGCAAATTGCAGGAAGTAGTTGGCTCAAAAGAAATGGAGATCGGATAACCCCATTGAATAGGTCGATGTAATAACCTGGTGAGTTGAAAACTCGTCATCACTTTCGCTGCATTCCATGCCCGGCGGAAGCTGAGCTTGGATAAAAGATTCCTGCTATCATTAAAATTTACATACATATAATGTGTGCAAAAATACGCTGAAGCACCAAGAATGCCTAATCTAATGGATATAGAATGTCAGCATGTTGTAAAAAATGGCTCAAAATTGAATTTTGCGTAAGTGCTTGTAATTACTGTATTTTGCAATATGAAATATACATACCTCTTCTTTTGTTTGCTCATTACCGGCACCATTTTAGCCCAGCAGGCACCAGTTTGTAAACAAAACTTTCAAATAGCTGATGCAGAAAGAACAGTCGCAGCTAAAAGGGCCAATGCGGTGAATCCATCCGTTGCCAGTGATAACTTTAATGTGAGTTATTACCGTTGTGATTGGAATATAGATCCCGCAGTATTTTATATTTCCGGAAGTGTGACCAGTTATTTTAAAATCACTTCCCGCACCAACCAAATCACGATGGATCTGACAAAGAAATTAACTGTTGACAGTATAAAAATGCGGAGTCAAAAACTCTCCTATACGCAAACTACCAGTGATGGTATTGTCATTTCATTACCCAAAAATTATAAGAAAAACGAAAGAGATTCTATCTCTATTTTTTATCATGGAAAACCAAATGGAAACGGCGATTCCTTTTCCAAAACCAAACATAGTGGCGTAGATGTAATTTGGACTTTGAGTGAACCTTATGGCTCCAAAGATTGGTGGCCCTGCAGAAATGGGCTTGATGATAAAGCAGACAGCATTGATATTTATATCACGCATCCTGCACAGTATAATGCTTCTTCCAATGGTTTATTAATGAGCACAGTTACGAAAAATGGATCCACTATTTCTTATTATAAACACCGGTATCCAATAGCAAGTTATCTTGTGGCTATAGCTGTTACAAATTATTCAATCTTTACGAATAATGTACAATTGGGTGCTAAAACCTTGCCCGTAATATCTTATGTGTATCCCGAAGATCTTTCTACATTTCAAAGCAGAACGCATTTTATGTTACAGGCAATTTCGCTTTATAATGATTCTTATGGGGAATATCCTTTTATCAATGAGCGTTATGGCCAAACAGAATTTGGCTGGGGCGGTGGTATGGAACATCAAACAAATTCTTTTGTTGTAAGTACGGATGAGGATCTCATGGCGCATGAATTAGCACATCAGTGGTTTGGGGATAAGATCACATGTGCAAGCTGGCAGGATATATGGTTAAATGAAGGTTTTGCAACCTATTCCGCCGACTTTTTATATATGAAAAATTTTAGCCCAACCTATTACCCGCAATATGTAAGTGGAGATTTAAATTATATTGTTTCACAACCCGGTGGTTCTGTTTTCGTGGATGACACAACCAATTTTAACCGCATTTTTGATGGCCGTTTAAGTTATGACAAAGGTGCATTTTTATTGCGTATGCTGGAGTGGACCATGGGGACTGAAACATTTTTTAAAGGGATGCAAAAATATTTCACAGATCCAAAAATTGTTTATGGATTTGCGCGAACAGCAGATTTTCAACGCAACATGGAAAAAGTGAGTGGGTTAGATTTGACATACTTTTTTGACCAATGGTTTTATGGCCAGGGTTATCCAACATTCCAGGTTTATTGGAGCCAGAATGCAAATAATAATATTCAGATTATCGTGAAGCAAACGACTTCAGATCCATCCGTTAAATTTTTCAAACTTCCTTTAGAATTAGTTTTTAAAAATGGTTCGCAAACAAAAAGTGTTGTGATAAATGTAAATAGCAAAATGCAGCAAACTAGCGTAAACATTGGCTTCCAGGCAACGGATGTATCAATTGATCCCGATCAGCAGGTGATCAGTAAAAGTAATACAGCTATCAAACTTGCTCCGAATGCGGAAACAACTTCAGGCCTGGAATAAAAAATAAGAAGATTGCATAAGAAGAAAAAAGCGCTTTTTAAAAATCCAGTTATTTGGTTTTTTGCAGGCGCTTTTTTATTATTTTTTGTATATAAAATTATTACTCCAATTGAGATTTCAAAACCTGTAAAATTTATCTATTATCCTGATTTTGGCATTGAACTTCCGGTGGGTTATATGATCCATGGCATTGATGTGAGTCGGCACCAGGAAAATATCAACTGGGATTTAGTGAGCGCAGTAAAGCAGGATAATATTTCCATACAGTTTGCTTTTATTAAGGCAACTGAAGGCATCATTACTGTTGATAAAAATTATAAAAAAAACTGGATGAACGCAAATAATGCGGGCATTGTTTGCGGCGCATATCATTATTTCATAGCCACAAAAAGTGGAAAAGACCAGGCAAAAAATTTTATTAAAACTGTCATATTAAAACCCGGGAACCTGCCACCAGTAATAGATGTAGAAGAATTATATGGCGCGAACCCTGTTGATATGAGGTTGCGCATGAAAGATTGGATAAATTTGGTGGAAGAAAATTATCATGTAAAACCAATAATTTATACCAGCGCGGATTTTTTCAATCAATACCTCGATGGATATTTTAAAGATTATCCATTATGGGTGGCGCACTATTTTGAAAAAGATAAACCGCGCGTATCTGCGGCATGGATATTTTGGCAGCATAATAATACAGGTCATGTAAATGGTATTTCAGAAAAAGTGGACTTCAATGTATTCAACGGAGATTCCACAGCTTTCCAAAATATTTTGATCAAATAAATAAACCTATGAGGTTTTGCAAACCTTATAGGTTTATACTGTAGCGGCTATTATTTTTCCGAATTATATTTTTTCTCAGCTTCTTTTGCTTTTGCAAAATCAAGCACTACACCATTCATGCAATAACGCTTGCCAGTTGGTGGCGGGCCATCATCAAATACATGCCCTAAATGGGAACCGCAGCGTCCACACATTACTTCAGTCCTGCTCATACCAAATGTATTATCCTTTTCATAGACCACAGAAGTTTTACTGATGGGTTCATAAAAACTTGGCCATCCACAACCACTTTCAAATTTTGCATCACTCATAAAAAGGGGATTTCCGCATACAGCACAGTAATACGTTCCTATTTCTTTTGAATGTTCATACGGGCTTGTGTTCGGCCTTTCCGTGCCTTTGCGGCGTGCTACATTATAAACTTCAGGGGAAAGTAATTTTTTCCATTCATCATCTGTCACATTAACTTTGGATGTGTCGGTGTGGGAATAAAATGCATTTTCTTTTTTATTTATTGTATCCATATTTTTTTGTTGAGTTGAATTTGTTTGCGAATAACAGCCTGTTGCCAGCATTATAATAAGGCTGGAAAATGTAAGCTTATTCAGCAGCTGTATTTTTCTTTTGTTAAATATTTTAAGTTTATTCTTCATCATAAATCGTATATAGAAATTTCAAAAGGTACGAAAGGATTTAGTTAACAGTTTTCTAAATTCAGCCCTTATATTTGCTATTAACCAAAAGAATTTTTTATACCATGTTCAATATAATTTTATTTGGCCCTCCCGGTAGTGGCAAAGGTACTCAAAGTGAGAAACTGATTTTGAAATATGGGCTTAAGCATTTAAGTACGGGCGACCTTTTGCGCCATGAGATCAGTCGCCAAACTCCACTGGGAATGGAAGCAGAAGCATTCATAGACCTCGGCCAGCTGGTGCCAGATTCTGTAGTCATCAATATGATCAGTTCCGCATTGGATGAACATCGCGGCGTAAAAGGTTTTTTATTCGATGGTTTCCCGCGCACAACCGAACAGGCAAAAGCACTGGATGAATTATTACATCAAAAAAACGAATCCATTGCATTATTCATTTCGCTTGAAGTGTGTAAAGATGAGCTGGTAAAAAGATTACTGAACCGCGGGCTTACGAGCGGACGAAGTGATGATATCAACCAGGAGATAATTAATGCACGCATTGAAGAATATAAGAATAAAACTTCAGCAGTGGCGGAATATTACAGGCCTTTTAATAAAGTTGTACCAGTAAAAGGTGAAGGTACAATTGAAGAAATTTTTTCAGCGCTTTGCAAAGCTATTGATACAAAATCACCTGGTTCAATTTAATAAAATGGTATTTTTTTTAAAACTAAAATTTTCTCCTTAATAAAATTGATCATGAATAAAGAAGCAATTTTCCTGAAAGAAAAATTTGTTCCTGCATTAAAAAAAATTGCACCAGGAACGAAAGGCAATTGGGGTGTAATGTCGCCTCAGCAAATGGTGGAACACTTCGGTGATTCACTGGCCAATGCTTATGGAAAATTAGTGCTTCCTTATATAACGCCTCCGGAAAGAAAAGAAGGCTTACATAATTTTCTCATGAGTGATTTGCCTTTTAAAGAAAATACAAAAAATCCTTTGCTGGGCGAAATACCCCATGCACCGCGCTTTTCAGGCTTGGAAGAAGCCATTGAAAAATTACAAAAACGCATTGATATTTTTTTCGAAACTTTCGAAAAAAATCCCACGCTTACTACGACAAACCCAATCTTTGGCGCACTGAGTTTTGATGAAAATGTGCACCTTTTATACAAGCATGCAAAACATCACCTGAAACAATTCGGGATAGAAGATTAATTTTGCAAACTCTTTTATGTAATCTTGTTTTAATACGCTGACAATATGGAAAAACTAAAAAACTTTGTCTTGGGCAAATGGCAAACCGGTGCTGGTGACGGACAGGCTTTGCACAATGCATCAACCGGCGAAATCGTTGCCTACGCTACAACACAGGGACTCGATTATAAATCTATTTTAAAATATGGCAGACAGGTTGGTTCTCCCAATCTCCGAAAAATGACTTTCCAGGAAAGAGGTTTGATGTTGAAGGCGTTGGCACTTCATTTACGCAAACACCTGGAAAAATTTTATAGGGTGAGTTATCAAACCGGCGCTACGAAAGCAGATAGCTGGGTAGATATTGAAGGAGGTATTGGCAATTTATTTGCGAATGCATCCCTTCGCCGGAAATTCCCGGATGAACCTTTTTGCCTCGATGGAGAATCGCATAACCTGAGCAAACACAATACGTTCATGGGCCATCATTTATTGGTACCAAAAGAAGGAATTGCTG
>JBDTAN010000329.1:0-3740 GCA_039924585.1 Chitinophagaceae bacterium
ATTGACAAAAAAATTGAAGAAGTATGATTTAAAACATCCTGTATTACCATTTCAGCAACACACTTGCCCATGTAAACCCACTTCCAAATGCAGCAAGGCAAACAAGATCACCCTTTTTAATTAACCCATTTTGCCATGCTTCACATAATGCCATTGGTATAGATGCAGCAGTTGTATTTCCATATTTCTGAATATTGTTGAAAACCTGGTCATCTCTTAAATTTAGTTTCTGCTGCACAAACTGGCACAAACGTAAATTGGATTGATGGAATATCATCATTCCCAGGTCCTCAGGCTTTTTCTCATTTGCATTCAGTGCTTCCATAATAACTTCAGGTAACATGATCATGCCTTTGCGTAAAACAGGTTGGCCATTCATAAATGCAAATATTTCACCTGTGTCGAGCATTTCCTGGGTCATAAGCATTCCTCCATATTCTCCGGAAAGATCAAAAGTTGCAAGGTCTTTTTCTCCCCAATAATTACCATGTGATCCGGGATTGAACATACCCAGTATTTCTGCATAGTTTCCATCACTATGTAAATGTGTACTTAGTATACCGCGGTTTTCATCTTCAGAAGGTTGTAAAACTGCCGCGGCAGCTCCATCACCAAACAAGGTAGCTAAAGTTCTGCCGCGCGTGGAAAAGTCCATTCCAAAAGATTGCTTTTCCGCACCAATTACTAAAATATTTTTATACATACCAGATTTGATAAACTGGTCAGCAGTACTCAATGCATATAAAAACCCTGTACACTGTGTACGAATATCCATCGCACCAATATTGCTTAATTTAAGTGCGCGTTGCACCAATACCCCACAACCCGGAAAATAATAATCCGGTGAAAGTGTTGCAAACAATATAAAATCAATATCCTCTTTTGAAATTCCTGCTCTTTCAATAGCCACTTTTGCAGCTTCAGAGCCCATGGATGCTGTAGTCTCTTTTGTGCGATCTGCGAAACGTCTTTCTTCAATACCAGTATGTTCGCGAATCCATGTATCATTCGTATCCATGTATTTGGAAAGTTCGTCATTCGTTACGATCTGCTCCGGAACATACATGCCAATTCCGGCGATTACACTATGTTTCATAAAAAAATTTGAGGCACGAAGGTAAAAAGTAGAAAAAAATAAATTGTTAAAGTAGCTTCGTTTCGCATATATATACATTACAATTAATGTTTTTAGGATTCAATCTTCTAACCAATACTTCATAATTATGAGTGCGATAACACAACGGTTTAAAGCGCTGGATGTATTCAGGGGAATGACTATCTGTTTGATGATCATTGTAAATACACCTGGTTCCTGGGATTATGTTTACAGCCCGCTGGATCATGCCGTATGGAATGGTTTTACACCAACAGACCTTGTGTTTCCGTCTTTTTTATTTGCCGTAGGTAACGCTATGAGTTTTGTGATACCGAAGTGGGAGGAAAAAGGTAATTCTTTTGTTATTAAAAAAGTGCTGACACGCACGTTTTTGATTTTTTTAATTGGTTACCTCATGTATTGGTTTCCCTTTTTTCGACTGGATAGTCAAAACCATATTCAATCTTTCCCCATTTCTGAAACCCGTATCCCCGGTGTATTACAGCGTATTGCATTAGCATATGGAGCGGCTTCACTGATGCTGCATTTTTTGAAAAAAAGGCAAGTTCTTTTTGCCAGTATTTTTATATTGATCGCTTATTGGGGTATTCTTTATTTTTTTGGAAATGCACCTGATCCATATAGTATTCATGGGAATGTTGTTTTGAAAATTGATACCTGGTTTTTTGGTATTAACCATTTATATACCGGCGAAGGTTTTCCTTTTGACCCGGAAGGATTACTCAGCACATTGCCATCAATTGTAAATGTAGTGGCGGGTTTTTTTGCCGGATATTTTTTACAAAAAAATGGCAAGAATTATGAAAGCTTGTTCAAACTCATTCTTGTTGGATTTATTTGTTTCGTTATTGCCTGGTGGTGGAACCTGGTATTTCCCATCAATAAAAAAATATGGACGAGTTCGTATGTCATGCTCAGTGTAGGACTCGATTGCATGATACTTGCTGCAATTGTATATATGATAGATATCAAACAGAAAAAAACAGGCGTTTACTTTTTTGATGTATTCGGCCGGAATCCTTTGTTTATCTATCTCTTGTCAGAATTAGCCGTTGTCATTTTAAGTATGATACCAATCCAGGGAACAAACTTTTTAGACTGGATATACGTTCATATTTTTTCTAAAGCCGGAAATTATTTTGGTTCCTTTCTCTTTGCAGTTGCCTTCATGCTTTGTTGCTGGCTCGCTGGTTATTTTTTGCATAAAAGGAAAATTTATATCCGTATATAATATTTTTCGTTTTATTCTAAATTTACAAACAACAATTTTCTTATAGAACTGATATATATAATTGTACTTATTTTTACGCGGATGAAATTAAGTATAATCATACCTACGCTGGATGAAGGGGAATCAATTGAAAAATTGGTGCGTTATTGTTTTGCACATAAAAATGTTCACGATATTGAAGTCATTGTTGCTGACGCAGGTAGCAAAGATGATACGGTGCCGAAAGCCTTGTCAGCAGGAGCTATTATCATTCAGTGCCCCGAAAAAGGAAGGTCTGCTCAAATGAATTTTAGTGCACAGTTTGCAAACGGAGATGTGCTTTATTTTGTGCATGCAGATTCTTTTCCACCCACATCTTTTGCGATTGATATCAGTAAAGCAATCAACAATGGGTATGCACTTGGCCGTTACCGTACAAAATTTGATACCTCCAGTTTACTTCTTAAACTGAATGCATTCTTTACCCGCTTCGATTTGTTTATGTGTTATGGAGGAGACCAGACTTTATTTATTCAAAAAAAATTATTTGACTGTATTGAAGGATTTGATCAAAAAATGCTGATCCTGGAAGAATATGATCTCGTAGAAAGAGCGAGGCAAAAAGGAAAGTATAAAATTTTCCCCGGCAAAGCGCTTATTTCCACCAGAAAATACAAAATGAATAGCTGGCTTCGTGTGCAGAAAGCCAATTACAAGGTTTTCCAAATGTATAAAAAAGGTGTACCGCAGGCGGATATTGTTGCAACATATAAAAATATGCTGGATTACAGGTAATCCATTTTGCTATAAAAAATACTTTAAAAAAAAATCAAACTTTTAAATTAAGTATAAAGAAATTGCGCGCCAATGGCATTTACTTACAGAACGCTTAGTTTTGAAAAATATGTGGATGATTTGCAAAAAAGAATGGAGGCAATTTTTTAGTAGTCTTACGGGCTATCTTGCCATCATTATTTTTTTATTATTGAATGGTTTATTATTATTTGTATTTCCCGATACAAGTATTTTGAATTTTGGCTATGCCACATTAAGTGGATTTTTTGCATTAGCACCCTGGGTTTTACTTTTCTTAATTCCCACAGTTACCATGCGCAGTTTTGCGGATGAATATAAAAGCGGCACATTTGAAGTTTTAAAAACATTGCCGCTTTCTCCGTCCGCAATTGTCTGGGGAAAATTTTTTGGCGCTTTACTAATTGTTTTGCTGGCGCTGATCCCAACAATCATTTATGCTTTTTCTATTCAGTCATTGAGCAGCGCAGGTGGACTGGATATTGGCAGCACTGCGGGAAGTTATCTTGGCCTGCTTTTCCTGGGTGCTGCATTTACTTCAGTTGGGATTTTTACAAGTAGTTTTACCAATAATACTGTTGTCGCTTTTATCATCGCGGC
>JBDTAN010000330.1:0-2603 GCA_039924585.1 Chitinophagaceae bacterium
GAAAAAAGCGGTTGTTAAATTAATGAAAACTTATCACAAACTTCATCCGGAAGTTTTTAAAATGCCTTCAAAAGCTAATATGCTTTTTATCAAAAAATAAACCAGCATTCTATTTTATAGGAAAATATTCCTTCAAAAGCTGGTGAGAAAAATTATTCGAAAAATTATTTTCTCCTACTTGTTTTACCCAGCGGATATTATAAATACTATTTGTAAAAAACACTTCAGCCGCTTGTTCTAACTCTGATTTTTCAATCAACGTTTCCTGTACAGGCATTCCTGCATCACGCATTTTTTGCAAAAGATATTTCCGCATCACACCTGCAATACAGCCTTCACTCAGCGCAGGCGTTTTTACAATTCCATCTTTTAAAATAAAAATATTGGCGATGGTTGCATCCGACACGCGGTTGAAATTATTCAACACAATCCCATCATTGAATTTATTTTTCTTTGCCCAAATTGCAGCCATTAAATACGGCAAAAAATTATTTGTCTTCAGATGCGAAAACTGATCACAAGTTTTTCGGGCATCGGTATAAAAATCAACCACCAGGCCGTTTTCATTCCACTTATCCGGTTGCAAAGGCCAGGTCTCGATGAGTATATTTGCCAATAAATTTTCAGGATCATATAAGCCGCCATTTCCGCGAAAAATCGTGATGCGCACACGCACATTTCCAGTGTGTTTATTTTTGGCAATGAGTAAATTAATTTTATTTACTAAAAATTCCGGGTTCAGAAAAAAAGGCTTTTTAAAATACATGGCTTCAAGTGAAACAAACAATCTTTCAAAGTGTAAATGCTGCAAAACCAATGCTCCATTTGCATATTTCATCGTTTCAAAAAAGCCATCGCCATAGCGAAAAGAACGGTTTGCCGGCGATATCAATAAAGCATCGGACGAATGTATTTTTTCATTCAATAAAAGATAATTCCCTTGATTCATAAAAATAAATGTAGGTAAATAATACGATCAGCAAGGCCTAAGTTTTATTAACTTGCAGCCATGCAAATTGCCGAAGTAGTACAAGAACTGGAACGCCGCGCTCCACTTCATTTACAGGAAAAATATGACAATGCCGGACTCATCACCGGTGATAAAAATTGGGATTGCACTGGAATTATTTGTACGCTCGATGCCACAGAAGAAGTGATCGTAGAAGCCATCGAAAATGGTTGCAATCTGGTGGTTGCCCACCACCCTATTTTATTTTATGGTTTAAAAAAAATCACGGGAAAAGATTATGTAGAAAAAGCCCTTATCCTCGCCATAAAAAATGATATCGCTTTGTACGCGATTCATACAAACCTGGACAATATGTTGAATGGTGTGAATGGCAAGATTGCGGAATTATTAGGTTTAAAAAACATGCAAGTGCTGAACCCGAAACCCGGCCTTTTGCAAAAATTATTTACCTATGTGCCGGTTTCCCATAAAGAAAAATTACTCAATGCCCTCTTTGCCGCCGGTGGTGGCGTGATCAGTGATTATTCGGAATGCAGTTTTTCCGCGGAAGGAAAAGGCACATTCAAACCCGGCGAAAACACGCATCCTTTTTCCGGGGAACGCGGCAAAAGGTCGGATGAAAATGAAGTGAAAATAGAAATCATTTTCCCGGCCTGGTTACAGCAAACCATGTTGAAGGCACTAAAAGAAAATCATCCTTACGAAGAAGTGGCGTATGAGATCATCAGGCTGGAAAATACGTCAAATTCAATGGGATCGGGCATCCTGGGCGATTTGCCGGAAGCATTACCTGAAAATGAGTTACTGGATTTAATTAAAAAAACACTTGGTTTGAACGTTATCAAACACACAAAGTTTTTACAAAAACCTATACAAAAGATCGCCATTTGCGGTGGCGCGGGCAGTTTCTTAATCAAAGACGCAATCGCTGCCGGGGCAGGTCTTTTCCTTACTTCCGACATCAAATACCATGAGTTTTTTGATGCGGATAGCAAAATCCTCCTGGCCGATGCCGGGCACTGGGAAACCGAACAATTTACAATTGACTTATTGTTTGATATTTTGCGGCAGAAATTCCCTAACTTTGCCGTCCTTAAAACAAAAATGCGCACAAACCCTGTTTTTTATTTTATATAAACGGGTCCTGGCCTAAAATTCTAAATACAAATTATGGCAGCCGTAAAAGAATATTCAGTAGAAGAAAAATTGGCTTCGCTGGTAAAATTGCAAAAAATTGACAGCAAGCTGGATAAAATAAAAATTCTCAAAGGCGAATTGCCGATGGAAGTGAATGACCTCGAAGATGAGATGCAGGGACTGAACAGCCGCAAAACAAGAATTGAAGAAGAGATCAATGGCATCAGTGAATTCATTGACCAACGAAAAGAAACAATTAAAGAAGCTACCACGCTGATCGCAAAATATGAAAAGCAGCATGAGAATGTAAAAAACAGCCGAGAGTTTGAAGCCATCAATAAAGAAATAGAATTACAGCAACTGGAAATACTGCATGCTGAAAAAAATATCAAGGATGTAAATATGGAGCTTTCTGAAAAAGCTGCGGAATTGGAGAATGCGAAAAAATTATTAGGGGCAAAAGAATCTGTTCTACAGGGTAAGAAAGACGAACTGG
>JBDTAN010000331.1:0-3579 GCA_039924585.1 Chitinophagaceae bacterium
CCGATAATTTCTTCCGGCTTAAAATGTAAGGCAATGCCAGAAACGATTGTCCGTACTTCTGTACCAAGATCAATGGACAGCTTTAAAAGTTTGTCTGCTTTTTCCACTTTTATAGCTTCACGAATGATGCCTGTGCGCAGATCGATTTTTGCAAAATCTTCAAATTGTATAGTTGGCTTAATTGGTTTTTCTTCCTTTTTTTCTATGGGTTGCTGATCCTGGTTTTCCATTTTTACAAGTCCTTGTTTTAGTTTGGCAATTTGTTTTTCAATTTCTTCATCTTCAATTTTACGAAATAATAATTCCGGCTGCCGCAAAGAATAGCCAACGCTCAACAATTTAAGGCTGCCTGCATTTTCCCAGTCGAGCACTCTTTCTACAATCTTTAACTGGTGTAATAATTTTTTTGCGGTAAAAGGTAAAAAAGGATTTATGAGAATAGCGAGATTGGCTGTGAGTTGTAAACACAAATGAATGCAATTGTCAATTGTTTTTTGCAAGTCCGGATTTTCTTCAATTTTTTTCGCCAATATCCAGGGTTCTTTTTCCTGCATAAATTTATTCCCCTTTCTTGCTAAATCTATCACTTCAAAAAGTGCTTCGCGAAATTTATACTGCTCAATATTGTTTTCCACTTTTGTTTTAGCCGCATGAATATCAGCAATCAATTGCTTGTCTTTTTCATCAATAATATCGTTGTGAAAAACAGGTACTTTGCCATTGCATAATTTATGCATAAGCACCAATGTGCGGTTCACAAAATTTCCAAAAATGCTGACGAGTTCACTATTGTTTCTATCCTGGAAATCTTTCCAGGTAAAATCATTGTCTTTTGTTTCAGGCGCATTCGCACAAAGCACATAACGCAGTACATCTTCACAACCGGGAAAATCTTCGAGGTATTCATTTACCCAAACGGCCCAATTACGGCTGGTGGAAACTTTTTCACCTTCAATATTTAAAAACTCATTGGCCGGCACATTTTCTGGAAAAATAAAACTACCATGCGCTTTCAGCATCGCCGGAAAAATAATGCAATGAAAAACGATATTATCTTTTCCAATAAAATGGACAAGTTTGGTATCATCTTTTTGCCAGTAATCTTTCCAATTTTCGGTGAGTTCTTTTGTGGCACTTATATAACCGATTGGCGCATCAAACCAAACGTATAAAACTTTACCTTTTGCATCAGGCAATGGAACTTTTACGCCCCAGTTACTGTCGCGTGTCATGGCGCGTGGCTGCAAACCATTGTCCAGCCAGCTTTTGCACTGGCCATACACATTTGGTTTCCATTCTTTATGATCTTCAAGAATCCATTCTTTTAGCCAGGCTTCATAATCCTGTAATGGAAAATACCAGTGTTTGGTATTTCTTTTTACTGGAACAGAATCGCTCAATGCACTTTTCGGATTGATCAATTGTTCGGGGCTCAGACTGGAGCCACATTTTTCACACTGATCGCCGTATGCATTTTCATTTCCGCAAACAGGGCACGTTCCTGTGATATAACGATCCGCTAAAAATGTATTTGCTTTTTCATCAAAATATTGTTCACTTGTTTTTTCTGTGAAGACACCGTCGTCATATAATTTTTTAAAAAAATCTGCTGCAGTTTCATGATGAAGCGGATTAGAAGTACGGGAATAAATATTAAAAGAAATGCCCATGCCCGCCATGCTTTCTTTAATGATGTTATGAAATTTGTCCACAATTTGTTGCGGGCTTACATTTTCCTTCATTGCCCGAATGGTAATGGGCACGCCATGTTCATCACTTCCGCAAACAAAAATGACATCTTTTTTAATCGCCCTTAAATACCGCACATAAATATCCGCAGGCAAATAAACACCAGCAAGGTGACCAATATGAACGGGGCCATTTGCATAAGGCAAAGCAGCAGTAACGAGATGTCTCTTAAAATCTTTCATAATATCTTTTCGGCGGTGGCAAAAGTAATTAATAGATATGGAAAAATTTTACCTTAAAAGTGATGTGCAAATAAAAATGTGTAAAAAAAATCCCCGCAATATTTGCAGGGAAAATGAATTGGGATTTTTTAACTAACGTATAAAAAGCATTTCCCGGTATTTTGGTAAACGCCAGTGTGCATCATCAACCAGTAATTCCAACTTATCAATATGATAGCGGATGGTGCCAAAATAAGGTTCTTTAACCTGGCTGCAATATGCAATAGCTTTTGTACGTGAATTTTCTATCTTATTTACTTCTTTCCTTCTTAAAATCATTTCATGAACAGTAGAATAAACTGTTTCTATATGTGTGGAAAGCGATTCTACAATTTTCAACTGGCTTTTCCAGGCAGTTTCGGGCAGGCCAAGTTCTTTCAACCCTTTGATATTTTCTACAAGCGTTCTCTGGTAATTTACTGCCTGCGGTAAAATTTGATTGATGGCCAAATCACCCATAACACGACCTTCGATCTGAATTTTTTTAATATAATTTTCCAGTTCTATTTCATGTCGCGCCAATAATTCAATGGGCTTGTACACATTATTGTCATCAAATAATTTCATGGCTTTTTCACTGATCATGGCGTCGAGCGCCAGCGGCGTTGTTGGAACATTTGGCAAACCGCGCCTTTCTGCTTCATGATGCCATTCCATGCTGTAACCATCGCCTTCAAACAACACATTTTTTGATTCTAAAATATTTTTTTGAATGATATGCAAAATGGCAATTTCCTTTTTTTCGCCTTTATCAATCAATGCATCAACATCAATTTTAAAATTTTTCAGCGTTTCGGCCATAATTGTGTTCAGCGTAATCATGGCATTTGCACAATTTGCAGAAGAGCCAACGGCGCGGAATTCAAATTTATTCCCGGTAAATGCAAATGGAGAAGTTCTGTTTCTATCTGTGTTATCTAACATCAATTCCGGGATACTTTTGTGGAGGTCGAGTTTTAAAATTGCTTCATCCTGTTCATCAAAATCTTCACCGACGCGTGTTTCAATATCATTCAACACGCGGCTTAAATATTTACCAATAAAAACAGAAATGATTGCCGGCGGTGCTTCATTGGCTCCAAGACGGTGGTCATTTCCGGCGGAACTAATACATGCTCTTAATAAATCTGCGTGGTCATGCACTGCTTTGATTGCATTTACAAAAAATGCCAAAAACATCAGATTTGTTTTCGGCGTTTTTCCAGGCATTAATAAATTCACACCGGTATCTGTTGCCAGGCTCCAGTTATTATGCTTTCCACTACCATTGATTCCTGCGAAAGGTTTTTCATGCAGGAGCACTTTTAATTTATGACGATGCGCCACACGTTCCATCACATCCATCAACAGGATATTATGATCCACGGCAATATTCACTTCTTCAAAAATGGGCGCACATTCATATTGGCCGGGCGCGACTTCATTGTGTCTTGTGCGTAATGGAATACCGAGTTTATAAGATTCATTTTCAAAATCACGCATAAATGCATAGACTCTTTCGGGAATGGATCCAAAATAATGATCATCCAATTGCTGGCCTTTTGCCGGCGGCGCACCAAACACAGTGCGGTCGCAAAGTGTGATATCCGGCCGAGCGTCTGCGAGTGAT
>JBDTAN010000332.1:0-3385 GCA_039924585.1 Chitinophagaceae bacterium
CCATTATATGTTATTTATAAAATTTTGCACGCGGTAAAATTAGCAGCATCATTAAAAGAATCTTTCCCGGAAAATGATTTTGTACCTATTTATTATATGGGCAGTGAGGACGCTGACCTGGAAGAATTAAATCATATAACCGTTGATGGAAAAGTATATGAATGGGCAACCAGTCAAACCGGCGCTGTTGGCCGCATGTTGGTGGACGATGCTTTTTTGAATTTGATGAATGAAATGCACGGACAATTGGGCGTATTACCTTTTGGAAATGGACTGGTGGAATTATTCAGGAAAAGTTATCAAAAAGGAATCAGCATTCAGCAGGCTACAAAGTATTTAATGAATGAACTTTTTGGGGAGTTTGGTTTAGTCATTTTGATACCGGATGATGCGGAATTAAAAAAAATATTTGAACCGGTAATTTTAAAAGAAATTGAAACGCAATTTTCGCACAATGCTTTAGAGCCAGTAAAAGAAGCATTGGGCAAACATTATAAAGTACAAACATCTGGCAGAGAAATCAATTTATTTTATTTGATTGATGATAAAAGAGAGCGCATAGAAAAAGATGGAGAAATATTTAAAATAAAAACACTCGATCTTTCATTTACGAAAGCAGAAATCATTGCAGAAGTAAAAAATTTCCCTGGAAGATTCAGCGGAAATGTAGTGCTGCGCGGGCCTTTCCAGGAATCTATTTTGCCAAACCTGGCTTTTATTGGCGGCGGCGGCGAATTGGCATATTGGATGGAGCTCAAAAAAGTTTTTGAAGCAGCAGGCATTTCATATCCTGTTTTATTATTGAGAAATTCATTTTTATTATTGAATGCAAGGCAGCAAAAAAACCTGGAACAATTAGGTTTTAGTGTTGAAGAATTATTTCAGCCCGAAGATGAATTGACAAAACAATATGTATTAAAAAAAACAGATAAAAATATTTTACCCAAAAAGGAAATAGAAGATATTAATAAAATTTATTCATCCATTACTGAAAAAGCAAAAGTTGCAGATACTACTTTAGAAAAGCATGTGCTTGCTCTAAAAGCGAAAAATGAAAAGTTGTTATTAGCATTAGAAAAGAAAATTATTCGCGCAGAAAAACGAAAGAATATAGAAGCGATTCAAAAAATAGAACAATTAAAATCGGTATTATTTCCCGGCGGCAGTTTGCAGGAAAGAACTGAAAACTTTGCAGGATTTTATGCCAGGTACGGGAGAGAATGGCAGCAAAAAATTGCAGATTGCAGTGAAGGTTTAAGCCAGGAATTTACAGTTGTATTTTTAGAAAAAGAAAATTAGCGATCAAAATTATTTGGCCATTTTCCAGAAATGTCTTTTACTTTTTTCAATACATCTCCTTCCATTTTTTTCTTGTATTTAATAATATTCTGAGAAACTTTTTCATCAAAAGTGCCGATAATTTCAGCAGCAAGAATGCCTGCATTTTTAGCAGCATTCAATGCGACTGTTGCAACCGGAACGCCATTCGGCATTTGCAAAATAGACAAAATAGAATCCCAGCCATCCAGAGAATTGGAAGATTTAACGGGTACGCCAATAACAGGTAAAGATGTAATGGCAGCAACCAGTCCCGGCAGGTGAGCAGCTCCGCCGGCACCTGCAATAATTACTTTTATGCCCCGTTCTTTTGCAGTCGCAGCAAATTCAAGCATTCGTTTTGGTGTACGATGTGCAGAAACAATTGTCAATTCGAATTCAATCGAAAATTCTTTGAGCATATCTGCGGCAGGTTGCATCACCTGCAGGTCGCTGTCGCTTCCCATTATGATACTTACCATCGGATTTTGCATATAGAAAATTTATGTAAAAATACAGTATTGCGATAAATTCAATTAGATGCTTTTTACTATGATCGTATCTTTGATCTTATTGGCCATGTGTGCCAGGTCACTATAATCATTGCCTATGATTGTTGCATGGCCCATTTTCCTTCCGGGCTTTGTATCTTTTTTCCCATATAAATGTACAAACACATGTTCCATTTTAAGCACTTCATTGAGGCCTTCATACTGCGCTTCACCGGTATATCCTTGAGCACCGATAATATTTACAATCGCCGATGGAAGTATTGCTGCTGGATTTCCTAAAGGATAATCGAGCATGATTCGCCAAAGCATATCAAACTGGCTGCAATAATTTGCTTCAATGGTATGATGGCCGCTATTGTGCACGCGGGGCGCAGTTTCATTCACAAGCACCTGGTCATTTATATCAATAAAAAGTTCTACTGCAAATAGCCCGGGACTATTTAAAGCCTTCACTAATTTTTGAACAATTGCTTCTGCTTTCCATAAAATATTTTTGGAAATGATCGCCGGGCTGAGTTGGTAATCCAGTAAATTTAAACGCGGATCAAAGATCATTTCAGCCGGTGGAAAAATGGTGAATTCACCACTTGCATTGGTTGCAATGATCAATGCGATTTCTTTTTTGATAGCTACTTTTTTTTCTAAAATTGATGGTAACTCAAAAGCTTTATCCAAATCCTTTTCATCTTCTAAAACCTGTACACCTCGGCCGTCATAGCCGCCTTCTGCAATTTTATGAACAGCAGGTAAGAATGAAATATTTGCTTTTAATTCATCTGTATTTTTTGTAATGAGAAATGCAGAAGTAGGAATTTCATTATTTACATAAAATTCTTTTTGTAAAATTTTATTCCGGAAGATCCTGATGGCAGATGGTTTTGGAAAAACTTTTTTGCCTTCCTGTTCCAATTTTTCAAGTGCTTCAATATTCACTGCTTCTATTTCTATCGTCAATACATCCAGGTTTTTCCCGAACTGATAAACCGTTTCAAAATCTTTGATATCTCCTTTGGTGAAGTGATGGCAAAGATGCGCTGCCGGGCAGTTCTCATCATTTTCCAGGACATACGTTTCTACTGTATAATTGGCTGCTGCCTGTAATAACATTCGACCCAATTGTCCGCCGCCAAGAATACCTGCTTTCATATTATATAATGAATTTTGTGCGAAGGCAATTTTCAACAATCAATTTGCAGATTTTTTTCACCGGTTTGAATGATTATGGAAAAAATGTTTCGCAGCATCACAGATAAAATACATTATTTTTCCACCGTGAAAGATGCGCAGATAAAAAAATTAAGTGACCAGGAATTGCTTCAAAAATACCTGGAGGGAAAAGGTAATAATTTCCTGGGTATTTTGCTGGAACGTTATACGATGCTCATTTTAGGTGTTGCCATGAAGTATTTGAAAAATGAAGAAGATGCCAAAGATGCGGTGCAACAAATTTTTTTAAAAGTATCTTTAGAATTGCAAAAGTATAAAGTGGAGTATTTCAAAAGCTGGCTTTATATGGTTACACGGAATCATTGCCTGATGCAACTGCGGAAAAAATC
>JBDTAN010000333.1:0-5438 GCA_039924585.1 Chitinophagaceae bacterium
TCTTTCGCATCGCTTGCAGGAAAGCACATAAAAAAATCTGTTTTGGAATTAGGAGGAAGTGATGCATTGATCGTTTTAAAAGATGCAGACATTCAGGCAGCAGCAAAAATCGCGATTCAAAGCAGGATGCAAAATGCAGGTCAAAGTTGTATTGCTTCTAAAAGATTTATTGTAGAGAAAAAAGTGCATGATGAATTTGTGCATGAAATTTTAACTTTAATCTCATCAATAAAACAGGGTGATCCTTTTGCAGAAAATATTTCTATGGGCCCAATGGCGCGAATAGATCTTGCAATAAAAATTGAGCAGCAAATGAATGATTCCATAAAGAAAGGCGCGCATCTGAAAGTGGGAGGCGAAAGAAATGATGGTAATTTTATTCCAGGTCTTTTATTGAATATTAAGAAAGATATGCCTGCTTCCTGTGAAGAAATATTTGGTCCGCTTGCAGTTGTCATTTCTGCAAATGATGCGAATGATGCAATTGCAATCGCCAATGATTCAATATATGGTTTAGGTGCAAGTATTTGGACCAAAGATTTGGAGAAAGGAATGCTATATGCAAAAAAAATTCAGTCAGGTTCGGTTTTTATCAACTCATTGGTGAAAAGTGATCCGGCAATGCCTTTCGGTGGTATTAAAAAATCCGGGTTTGGGCGTGAACTCGGAAAATGGGGGATTCATGAGTTTGTAAATGCAAAAACAATCGTTGTAAATAATGACTGATCGAGTAAACAATTTTTATTTCAATTTTAAAGTTGAAAATCAATTTACCTTCGCAAAAATTTTAAAGACATGAAACTTTTTTCTCTTTTTTTATTTGTAGTTGCTTTACATAGTTGCACGCCGAATAATGTGAAAACTGATGACAGCCTTAAAAAAATTTTTGATGAAAATAATGTGACAGGTTGTTTTGGTATTTATGACAATGGCCAGGACAAATTTACTATTTATAACCTTTCACGTTTCAAAGATTCAACTTATTTGCCGGCATCTACATTTAAAATAATTAATTCACTGGTTGGATTACAAACAGGTATTATTTCAAACGAAAAAATGGTCATTCCCTGGGATGGCATTACGCGGCCTGTTGCTGACTGGAATAAAGACCTTACGATGGAAGAGGCTTTCCGTGTTTCTTCTGTTCCTTACTACCAGGAAGTGGCCAGGCGAATTGGGAAAGATACCATGCAGCACTGGCTTGATACGCTTGGATATGCACGTCGATACGATACACCCAGGATCACGAATAATTTAGATACTTTCTGGCTGGATAATACTTTTAAAGTTACGCCTGATGAAGAATTGGGCATTATAAAAAAATTATATTTTGATCAATTGCCATTTCAAAAAAGAGTGCAGGATATTGTAAAAAAAGTAATGTTCCAGGAAGAAAATGCCAATTATAAATTAAGTTATAAAACTGGCCTGGGAAATTCCAATGGAAAATATATCGGATGGATTGCAGGCTGGATCGAAGAAAATCAACATCCTTATATTTTTGTATTAAATATAGAAGGCACTTCTTCAACAGATGTTGCAAATGCCCGGAAAACTATACTGATGGGCATTCTGAAACAATTGGGTTTCCTGGAAGGCCGAAAATAATAGTTATAAAATATTGAATAAAAAATCAATTTGTATATTCAACCACTCAACTGCATAAGCAGATTTATTTTGGCTTAAAGCTTGCATATTATACAACCTCAATGATTAGTTTTGAACATATAGAATATGCCTGGTTTTTCTTCCTGATTCCCATTGTTGTTATTTTATTTTTACTGGATATTGTACACAAAAAAAAGGTTAAGAAAGAAATTGGCGATCCAAAGATGATTGATTTGCTTACAAAGAATTTCTCTCCAAAAAATTATCGGCTTCGTTTTATTTTCTTCACCATTGCTTTAGCGCTTTGCATCATTGCAGCCATCAATCCACGTTTACCAGAAAAAGGAAAAGGAGAAAAAATGGCCGGCATTGATGTAATGATCGCATTGGATGTAAGCAATAGTATGTTGTGCAATGATATAAAACCAACACGCCTGGATCGCGCCAAACAATTGGCTACATTACTTACACAAAAACTGGAAAACAACCGGGTTGGTTTGGTAGTTTTTGCCGGCCAGGCAATTTTACAAATGCCTTTAACGCCGGATGTCGGCCAGGCAAAAATGTATATCTCCAATGCCTCTGTGAACAACGTTCCTGTGCAGGGAACAGATTTTTCAGATGCTTTGGAGATTAGTGATAAAGCTATGGATACAAAAGAAAAAAAGTATAAGGCTATTGTTTTAATTTCAGACGGAGAAGATCATGAAAAAAATGCGGAGAACACGGCAAAAAAATTAAATGATGATGGCGTAATTATTTATACTGTTGGCATTGGAACTGCTGCCGGCGGTCCAATTCCAGACCCGGTGACCAATACTTTTAAAACTGATGAAAATGGAGAAACAGTGATTACAAAATTAGATGCTGCTTCTTTAGAAAGTATAGCCCGCGCAGCAAACGGACAATATATACAACTGGAAAACCCGGAAGAAAATGCAAACCTTATTTCTGGCGAACTCAATAGCATGGAAAAAAAAGAAATGCTTTCCAATAATGGTTATAAGACCTATTTTTCTTTTTACCCGTTTTTCTTAACGCCTGCTTTAGTGTTATTGATCATAAGTATATTTATTCCGGAAACCAAAAAATCATTGGTATGAAATACTTGATTTTTATACTAATATTTATTTTAATATCCTGCAAATTGCAGGCTCAGGAGATTAATGAAATTATTGTTCAGGGAAATGAAGCATATAAAAAAGCAGATTATAAAACTGCATTAGGTGCTTATGAAAAAGCATTACAAATAGATCCGAATAGTATTCCCGGTAAATTTAATTTAGCAAACGCACAGTATAAACAGAACCAATTCGAAAATGCAACTGCAAATTATTTAAGCATTTTAAAAAACTCCTCAGATCATTCAATTCTTTCAAAAGCCTGGTATAATTTGGGAAATAGTTTTATCAAACAAAAGAAAATACAAGACGCAATCAATGCTTACCGGCAAAGTCTTTTACTCGATCCGGCAGATAATGATACACGCGAAAATCTTCAAAAAGCAATCAATGAAAAACAGCAACAGAATAAAAATAACCAGGCAAATAAGCCGCCTGATCCTAAAAAATCAAAAAACCAAATAAACCAGGCCCTTGCCGAACAGTACATGCAGCAGCTTCGCGACCAGGAAAAACAACTTCAAAAACAATTACAACAAAAGCCGCCGGCAGGCCAAAAAGGCAAAGACTGGTAAAATTAAATTTGATTTTATATAAATCATATCATTACCTCTTTTACCAACTACCTTATCTTTTGTAATTTTGCGGTAATATAAAAATAATATGCAACTATATGCTGAATCGCTCACCAGTTACCAACGATTAAAAACCAGGCAGGTAAATGTTGGCGGACTTTTTATTGGAAGTGATTACCCGATCCGTGTGCAGACAATGACTACAACAGATACAATGAATACAGCTGCTACTGTTGCACAGACGATTCGTTGTATTGAAGCCGGGGCAGAACTCGTACGCATTACAGCACCCAGCAAAAAAGAAGCGGAAAATCTGGCAAATATCAAAAAGGAATTGAGGGATAAAGGCTATTCTACACCCCTTATTGCGGATATACATTTTACACCAAATGCTGCTGAAATTGCTGCCAGGATCATAGAAAAAGTTCGTGTGAATCCGGGCAATTATATTGATAAGAAAAAATTTCAAACGATTGAATATTCAGATGCTGATTATGCCGAAGAAATTGATCGCATCTATGATCGTTTTTCGCCTTTGGTAAAAATCTGTAAAGAGTATGGAACTGCTATGCGCATTGGTACAAATCATGGCTCACTTAGCGACCGCATCATGAGCAGATATGGAGATACACCAATGGGCATGGTAGAAAGTGCTATGGAATTTTTACGTGTGGCAAGGAATGAAAGTTATCACAATATTATTTTGAGTATGAAAAGTAGTAATCCACTCGTAATGGTGCAGGCTTACCGCTTACTCATTCAACAAATGAATGGAGAATTTGGAGAAATTTATCCATTGCATCTGGGTGTTACTGAAGCGGGAGATGGGGAAGATGGCCGCATTAAAAGTTCAGTTGGTATTGGTACTTTACTGGAAGATGGTATAGGCGATACCATTCGAGTGAGCCTTACGGAAGATCCAGAAATTGAAATTCCAGTTTGTAAAAATTTAGTAAAACGATATACATTTTCTGAAAATAAAACGAAACAAATATCTACCGTTCCGTCTATAGAAAAAATTCCTTATGATCCATTTGCATACCAGCGCAGGAAAACTTTTGAAGTAAATAATATCGGCGCAAATCATGTACCGGTTGTAGTGGCAGATTTTAGCAAAATGGAAAACATCAGCCGGGAAACCTTATTGCTGGCGGGCTATAGCTATATTCCATCTGTAGTAAGTGCCGGAAAATGGAATACATCAGATGCTTCACCGGATTATATTTATACAGGAAACAAAGAAGTTGATTTTGATTTACCGGGCACATTAAAAATTATATTGGATCATTCATTTTGGCTTAATAAAAAAGATGAAAGAAAATATGTTCCAATTTTAAGTGCAACGGAATATATCAATGAGGAGTTGGAAAAATCAGTCTCCCTGAACTTTGTAATGATTGATTGTTATTCAGATCATTTTGATGCAAATCTTACAAATAAAGTATTAGCAAAATGCAAATCGGACAGAACAGTCGTATTGTGCCTGAGTTCAACTAATAAAAATGCCATGCAAAGTATCCGGCGCATGTTTATGGAATTACAATTGCAGGAAATAAAAAATCCTGTTGTTTTAATTTGCGACAGCACCGATGATTCATTTGATGAAGCACTGATACATTTTGCAGTAGAAACAGGCGCATTATTTTTAGAAGGATTTGGTGATGGTATTTCACTTGGTTATTTTTTTGATAGACAAAAAACATCAAATGAAATTCAATTACTCAATTCAATTTCATTTGGAATTTTGCAAGCCACGCGTACACGAATTTCAAAAACTGAATATATTTCCTGCCCGAGTTGTGGCCGTACATTATTTGATCTGCAGGAAACAACTGCCATGATCCGTGCAAAAACAAATCATTTAAAAGGTGTGAAAATTGCGATCATGGGTTGTATCGTCAATGGTCCGGGAGAAATGGCAGATGCAGATTTCGGCTATGTTGGAAGTGGTGTTGGGAAAATTACTTTGTACAAAGGAAAAGAAGTCGTGAAGCGGCAATTAGATGCGGCAGTTGCTGTAGATGAATTAATCAATCTATTGAAAGAAAGTGATGTATGGGTAGATATTGAAGATGTAAAATAATTTTTACCGCGCGCTCTTTTCACAACGAACACATTAAAAAAAATCCTTTAA
>JBDTAN010000334.1:0-3686 GCA_039924585.1 Chitinophagaceae bacterium
TTGGAAAAACAGATGATATCAGTAAAATAACTGCGCAGGATTTCTTAACTTTGCACCCCAAAAATACCCAAGCCGGAACATTAGCAATGAAAGCCCTGGAAATAATGCAAGAAGCGGATATCAGTCAATTGGTGATTACCGGTTCTGACAATGATTACCTCGGCATCATTCATATTCATGACCTGGTGCGGGAAGGATTATTTTAAAAAAATATATTGAAAACACGTCAATCCTGGTATGAATAAACATCATTATGTGGCAATACTTGCAGGTGGTATAGGCAGCAGGTTCTGGCCAAAAAGCAGGGCTGCATTTCCAAAGCAATTTCTCGATATTTTACAAACAGGCAAAACCCTGATCCAGCAAACATTTGAAAGATACGCACAGTTCATCCCGGTCGATAATATATATGTGATCACTTCGAAAGAATATACTTCATTAGTGAAAAAGCAATTACCGGATATGAATGAAAATAATATCCTGGCAGAACCAAGCCGAAAAAATACGGCTCCTTGCGTCGCATTTATTTCTTATAAATTATTGGAAAAAGATCCGGAGTCTCAGATCATTATTGCGCCCAGCGATCATATAGTAATGGAACCAGAGGCTTTTGAAAAAGCTGCTCTAAAGGGTTTGCAGTTTGCAAAACACATGAAAGCATTGGTCACCTTGGGCATTAAACCAACTTATCCCAATACAGGCTACGGTTATATTCAGCATGAGACATTGCCTGTTGCAGATCATATTTACCAGATAAAAACATTTACCGAAAAACCGAATCTTGAATTGGCAAAAACATTTTTGGCAAGTGGTGATTTTTTGTGGAATGCCGGCGTTTTTATGTGGAGCAGTAAAGACCTTGTAAAAGCTTTTGAAATATATGAGCCTGAAATGAGTGAACTTTTTATTGCAGAAAAAAATAATTTTAATACCCGCGAAGAAAATAATGCGCTGGAGAGAATTTACCCGCAATGCAAAAATATTTCCATTGATTATGCCATTATGGAAAAAGCGAATAATGTGTACGTGATTCCTTCTTCATTTGGCTGGAGTGATCTTGGTACCTGGAATAGCGCATATGACAATCTTGAAAAAGATTATTTGGGAAATGCGGTTGCAGGTGGAAATGTGATGATTATTGATGCTACAAAATGCATGGTATCCGCACCCGACAAAAAATTAGTATTGCTCCAGGGCATGGATGATTTTATTATTATAGACACGGAAGATATTCTCCTTATTTGCAAAAAAGAAAAAGAGCAACAGATCAAAGAATATGTTGCAGAAGTCAAACGTAATAAAGGTGATCATTACCAGTAAACAGAAAAATATTTATAACTTTTTTCCGCCGATCAAAGAAAGTAAAAACAGGACTATAAAAATATAGAATAAAATTTTTGCAATGCCTGCTGCGCTTTCTGAAATTCCTGTAAATCCGAATACTGCAGCAATAATGGCAACGATTAAAAAGATGATGGTCCAGCGTAACATAGTCTTTAATTTAAATGATGAATGTTTTGTAAATAACTACATTTCCTGCTTATTGCCAACTTTATTTTTGAAATGCGCTAAAGCAATATTTATTTCTCCATAGCTGGCTTCCTGGCCCAATTTGGATTTCAATTCACCGAGGTTAGCCTCCGGGTTTTGAATAATGACTTTTCCAATTTTTAAAAGCTTATCTTTTGGTATTAAATCGCCCGCTTCCAATACTCCAATTCCCACAAAAAAAGACAAGTGTCCTTGTATAGTTTCAATCGTAAAATTTCTTTGCAATGCAATTTGCTGAACGGAATTTCCTTCCTTATACAATGCCAAACTTTCTTCCCTCGAATGCGGTTTCGCTTCTTTTTTTTCTTTCTTTTTTTTCTCCGGAATGTCTTCTATGGCTGGTTCCAGGCCGTTTTCTTCAGCATAACTTTTAATGATCTCTATAAAATCAATTCCAAACTGCCGGGATTTTACTTTACCAAAACCGGAAATTTTTTCAAGCTGCGATAAAGTTTGCGGCAGGTATTGAATCATTTCTTCAATGGTTTTTATATTGGCTACCCGATAGACCGGCAAATTATTTTCTTTAGCTAATTGATCACGGAGATTAAATAATGCTGCTTTCAATCCACTTCGGCCAGCCTGCTCATTATGCGTGGTTACAGAATTTGCCAATGCATTTATTTTATGAAATGGTTTTTCATAATTCCTTTTGGCAATAAAATATTTTTCGGAATTAAAATCATTCGCGCAATGTTGCATTAAATAATTTTTTACATCCAGCTCTTCCAAAATTTCCTGCAAAGTGGATTGATACTTGAGAGCAACCATCCTATTGTCTGTTACGAGCGGCGATTTTTCCAGCCATGCAATAAATTGGGCTAATTCATTGGTAAAATATTTTGATGCAGCCATGATTCTTTGCTGCAAAACTTCATTTTTTTCAAGGGGAATTTCCGCTTCCAATTTCTGGATTAATTCCTGGTGAAATTTTGCAAATACATTTTCAATTTGAATAATTTTTCCTTCAAAAATATTTACCCAAAGTTTTGAATCCGCATTAAATGCAGGCGAATTTTCAAAGAACCACTGGAAAAATTTTCCGCAAAGCCCGGCAATATTTTCAAAAGAAAAAAGGTGCATTAAAACATCTTTTTCTTTTTGTATTTTAAGTGTTTCTAAATTTTCTTTTAAGGATTCATCTGACCTTTCATTATTTAAAAATGCTGTCACCTGGCTATCCAAACGCAGGCTATACTGATTGATGGGACTCAATAATACCAGCCCTTCCAGAGATGTACACCGCGAAAGCGCCACATATACCTGGCCCGGTGCAAAAGCTGCTCCCGGATCGATCATGGCATTTTCAAAAGTGAGTCCCTGGCTTTTATGAATAGTGATAGCCCAGGCCAAACGCAATGGAAATTGTGTAAAACTTCCAACTACTTCTTCTTCCATTTTTTGCGTTTTTGGATTAACGCGATAACGAATATTTTCCCATTTTTCTTTTTTCACTTCTATCAGATCATCCTCACAATCCACGGAGATTTCTTCTTCCGTTATTTTTTGAATGACACCAATTTTACCATTAAAATATCTTTTAATTTTCGCTGTATCATTTTTTAAAAACATTACCTGCGCACCTTTTTTTAATTGTAAGGTTTCATCAGCGGGATAATTTCCTGCCGGAAATTCATCTTCCACTTTTGCTTTGAAATGTTTTACCAGTCCACTTAAATTATCCAACGCTTTGTAATTAATAGTATCCGCAATTTTATTGTGCGTGGTGAGTGTGATATAATTTTCATCCCGGCCCGGCTCAAAAGTCGGATCATATCTTTTATGTAATAATTCAATTCCTTTTTCTGTCAAATTATTATTGCGCACCATATTCAAAATCTCCACAAACTCAGGATTACTTTGCCTGTAAATTGTTTGTAATTCTATATGTACAGGATTTTGCAAACTCCATACACGGCTTGAAAAAAAATAAGGGCTGTTATAATACGCGGATAAGATTTCCCATTCTTCTTTTCGTGCTACGGGCGCGAGTTGCATCAGGTCTCCAATCAATAAAACCTGTACGCCGCCAAAAGGTGCATCATAATTTTTTCGCACATGCCGCAACACTGCATCCATTTCATCCAGCAGGTCGCAGCGCACCATACTGATCTCATCTATAATTAATAATTCCA
>JBDTAN010000335.1:0-3095 GCA_039924585.1 Chitinophagaceae bacterium
CTCAAAAAAATGCGGCCGGGTATTGTTTTGTAGTGGGTACGGAAGATAATACGCAGGTGGAGATTACACCTTCTGTAAATACAGAAACACATTCCGCAGGTGTTCCTTTTTTGGTGAACTTAAATAAAGGGGATGTGTATAATGTTTTTGGCGCACAAACAGGACAAAGCAACGGGCTTTACACAGGCGAAGATTTAACCGGGACGACGATCAGAACTGTGAATATTGACAATAATATTCCCTGCCGTAAAATCTCCGTATTTAGCGGTTCAACGAATGTAACCGTCAATTGTGCGGGCGGTAAAACAACGTCCGACCTGGTATTCCAGCAAGTTTTGCCAAACGGAACCTGGGGTAATAAATTTTTTCTAATCCCTACAAAACAGATGGGTAATAATTATTTTCGGGTGCTGGTCTCGGATACAACAACAAATGTTCAGTTGAATGGTACAAGGCTTTCAAATCTCATTAATGGCACGTATTACGAATTTACTTCGAATGCAATTTCCCAGGTTACTTCCAGTTTACCAATAATGATCGCACAATATATAAGTACTACAGGTGAGTGTGGAAATAATAATGCAGGAAATGGCGATCCGGAAATGATCTATATCACGCCAGTTTCTATGAATATCAAAACCGCTGTAATTGAATGCCCGGAAGTAACAAATATCTCTACGCATTTCCTAAATGTAGTAATGCAAACAACGGATACGGCAAGCTTTACCCTGGATGGCAATTTATTGGGCTACCAGTTTAAACCCATTGCACAGGATCCAAATTATTCTTATGCACGTTTTGACCTGGTTTCCGGCAGGCATAGCATACAGACAGATTCAGGTTTCAATGCAATTGTTTATGGCTATGGTCCTGAAGAAAGCTATGGATACAATCCCGGTTTCAGTAGTAAAAGGTTAAACAATTTTTTGACGGTGTATAACCCGTATGCAACTCCCGATGATTTAGTTACCTGCAGAAATACTGCATTTAAATTATCGCTCTCAATTGTTTATCAACCTGAAGAATTTACCTGGAGTTTTAGCAATGCTGCAAATCTTACACCCAATGCAGATATTTTTATAAAAAATCCTGTGCCTGACAGCACATTTACTTTAGTGGGAGGTGGGCCTACTTATTATAGATATACGATGCCGGTAACTTTCAATTTTTCTCAATTGGATTCTTTTCATGTACACATTAAATCACTCGCACCGATCCAGGATGGGTGTACCAATGAACATGATATGGATTTTGATGTAAAGGTTGTAGAAAGGCCAGTGGCGCAATGGGCCCTCGATTATAATCATTGTTCCAATGACAGCATTTATTTTAAAGATTCTACATTAACTTTTGGTTATAACGCGGTGCAATGGAGTTGGAATTTTGGTGATGGTACATCTACTACTTTACAAAATGGCTGGAAGAAATATGCGACCTATGGCGATTATAATGTGTCGCTCAGAACCATTACTGATATTGGTTGCTTTGATGATACGATGCAGGTTGTATCGAGGGATCCTGTGCCTTTATCTGCATTTAATTTTACAGGATATTTTTGTTTGAATACTAATAAAACAAATTTTGTAAATGAATCCACGATTGTTTCCCCTGGCACTATTGCAGGCTGGGTATGGGATTTTGGAGATGGCAATTTCGATTCGTCTGAAAACCCCGGAAAAGTGTATAACACTGCAGATACATTTTTTGTAAAATTAATTACGCGCTCAGATAGGAATTGCTATGATACTTCCCTGGCACAGCAGTTAATTGTTTATCCTATTCCGTTAATTGACGGCCCGGAAAAAGTAGAAGTTTTCCTGGGAGATACTGTGCGGCTGCCGCTTACATACACTGGTTCAGGGCTTACATATTTATGGACACCTGTTGTTTATTTGAATGCGGCTAATTTGCCACAGCCTGTTTCCAAACCGCCCGTTGATATTTTATATACGGTGAATGTAAATGGGGATGGAAATTGTTATGCATCGCGCCAAATATTTGTACAGGTTTTAAAGGAGTTTAAAATACCCAATGCGTTTTCACCAAACGGGGATGGCATCAATGATAAATGGATCATTAGCGGACTGGAAACTTTTACAACCAATACGGTGGATGTTTTTAACCGGTATGGGCAGGTTGTATATCATGCAGAAGGTTATGATAATGCAGGAAAAGTGTGGAATGGTACGATTAATGGCAAACCATTACCGCTCGGAACCTATTATTATATTATCAATACGAATAACGAATTTTTCCCGAAAAAAAGTGGTTGGGTTGTTTTACTGCGGTAAAAAAATCAATAATAATTTTTATACAACACCACTAAACTGTTGCAAAAAGCGCAGATCATTTTGGGAGTATAAACGCAAATCATTCACCCTATATTTCAACTGGCAGATACGTTCAATGCCCATTCCAAAAGCAAAGCCTGAATATTTATTGGGATCAATTTTAAAATTTTCCAGCACGCGCGGATGCACCATTCCACTACCTAATATTTCCACCCAACCGGTATGCTTGCAAATAGTACAACCATCACCGCCACAGATGAGACAACTGATATCCATTTCTGCACTTGGTTCTGTGAAAGGAAAATAAGAAGGCCTGAAACGAACTTTTACATCCTTGCCAAACATTTCACGCACAAAGAAATATAATGTTTGTTTGAGGTCGGCAAAACTTACTTGTTCATCAATATATAACCCTTCCACCTGGTGAAAAAAACAATGCGCCCTCGCGCTGATCGTTTCATTTCTATAAACCCTGCCCGGGCAAATGATACGAATAGGTGGTTTTTGCTTTTCCATCACGCGTGCCTGCACACTACTGGTATGCGTTCTGAGCAAAAAGGCTTGTTCATTTTCATCGCCCTTGCTTAAATAAAAAGTATCCTGCATGTCGCGCGCCGGGTGATTTTCCGGCATATTCATGCTACCGAAATTATGCCAGTCATCTTCTATTTCCGGGCCTGTAGCAATGGAAAATCCAAGGTGTTGAAAAATGGAAACGACCTGGTTGCGAACGATGGTCAGCGGGTGATGCGAGCCAATGGGAAACTGCCTGCCCGGTAACGTATAATCTTCTGTTGAGGTAAT
>JBDTAN010000336.1:0-3886 GCA_039924585.1 Chitinophagaceae bacterium
CAAAAGCTTTTGTGGCGCCAACTTTATAAGCAATAATGCTGGAAGTGGAAGGAAAAATCATGTCCGGCGTAACGGTTGCACAAATGATGCATTCAATTTCATTAGGATCGAGATTTCTTTTTTGTAATAATTCCATTACCGCTGGAACTGCAAGATCACTGGTCGCTGTTCCTGGCCCTTTTAAAATGCGCCTTTCAGAAATACCAGTTCGTGTACGTATCCATTCATCATTGGTATCTACCAGTTTTTCCAGTTCAGCATTGGTTAATACATAATCAGGTACATATCCGCCACCGGCCGTAATAGCAGCAGTAATTTTATTCATACACGAAAAATTTGGCTTCAAAAGTATTAAATAAAAACAATACATGTAGTAAGCTACATCGTTAAGCTCTTTCTAAAAATCTTTTCCACTAAATATTTCTTTCTTACACGAAAAATATAGGTATTGCGTTTAAGTAAATGAATTCCTATTTTTGAGGTCAAATTATGATAGCATCTTTACGCGGAAAATTTATTAGAAAAACGCCTGCCTCCGTTATTGTTGAAGCAAATGGCGTTGGCTATGAATTACAAGTAAGCCTGAATACCTATGATCACATTGCAGATAAAGACGAAGGTTTTTTGTGGGCTTACATGCATTTATTTGAAAATGGGCAGACATTGTATGGTTTTGCAACGCCTGAAGAAAAAGAATTGTTTGTTCAATTAATTACGGTTTCGGGTGTAGGCGCTTCTACTGCAAGAGTAATGCTAAGTGGCATGAAACCCTATGACATCATTAAAGCCATTATTCAAAATGATTCAAAAAGGCTGGAAATGATCAAAGGCATTGGCAAAAAAACAGCCGAACGCATCGTCGTGGATTTGAGAGATAAACTTAAACAGCAAACGCAGGTTTACCCCGATTTGGCAGGTTCATTTACGCCATCTTTGCAAGATGATGCCTGTGTTGCACTGGTTGCATTGGGCCTCTCCAAATCAGTTGCAGATATTGCTGTAAAAAAAGTTTTTCAATCTGGTGCGGAAATGCTTTCTTTGGAAGATATTATCAAATCTGCACTTAAAAATATATAACATATAGATAAAAAATTTACTTCACTATCGCTGCCTGAAATTGACTTATAGAAAATTTATTATTACCCTGCTTATTACCGGGCTAACAAGCCTGTGTTTTATGCAAAATGCAATTGCACAAAAACCCGATACATTGCATTATCCCCTGAAAGACAGGAGAGGCGACCCTTTTAGCTGGCAGAACAGGAACCCTTTTTACCTCAGTGATTCTTCCTTTATCAATAAAACAATTGAATATGATCCTGTAACGAATCAATATTATATTGTAGAAAAAATTGGCGATCTCTATTACCGCAAACCAACTTATCTTACTTTCCAGGAGTTTTATGATATTCAGTCAAAGCAAAGTGAACAGGATTATTTTAATTATCGGTCACGCACATTACTAGACCTCAATCGAAAAACTTACCGGCCTCCTCCGCGTGTATCCACAGATTTATTTGACCGCATATTTGGGGTGGGCCCGAAAGGATTGAAAGTAGATATTCAGCCGCAGGGAAATGTGGATATTAGTATTGGCTACCAGGGACAAAATATTAAAAACCCGACGCTTCCGGAAAATGCAAGAAAAAATGGTGGACTTGATTTTAATATGGATGCCAATGTAAGTGTAATTGGGAATATTGGTGATAAATTAAAACTACCGATCAGCTATAATACACAGGCCAATTTTGATTATGAAAATCAGTTGAAACTGGATTATAAAGGCAAAGATGATGAGGTCATAAAATCTGTTGAGGCGGGAAATATTTCTTTCCAAACCAAAGGCTCACTGATGTCCAGTGTTCAAAGTCTTTTTGGTGTAAAAACGCAATTGCAATTTGGTAGATTATTTTTCACGGCGGCAATAGCCAGTGAACGCTCGCAGAAACAATCGCTGACTTTACAGGGTGGCGGATTGAACCAGACGATTACAAAAACGATGGATGATTATGATGAAAACCGCCATTTTTTATTAGCTCAATATTTCCGCAATAATTATAATAATGCCATGAAAAATTTGCCTGTGGTGAACAGCCAGGTGCAAATTTTAAAAATGGAAGTTTGGGTAACAAACCGCACGGGTAGTACCATAAATACGCGTTCTATCGTCGGCTTGATGGACCTGGCAGAATATCAACCTTATAATCCAAATGTTCATAGCCTGACTACAGGTTCACTACCCGATAATGGTTCCAATGACCTCTACCCTTTTCTTGCAGGAAATCCCGCAAACCGTGATCCGGCGCTGATCAATACAATTTTAGTAGGGCGTGGACTTACACCTGTCAATGATTTTGAAAAAACTTTTGCCCGCAAATTGGATCCATCAGAATATTTTTTCAATCCGCAGGTTGGTTTCCTCTCACTCAGCCAACAATTACAACCTGACGATGTGCTTGCAGTTGCGTACCAATATTCTTATAATGGAAAAATTTTCCAGGTTGGGGAATTTTCGCAGGACGTTACATCCGATTCCACGCAGGGTGTTCAAAAAACACTATTTTTAAAATTACTCAAAGCAACTTCTGCAAGAACACAATTACCCATCTGGAAACTGATGATGAAAAATGTGTACTCACTTGATGTGACCGGGTTGCAGGCCGATGGATTTAATCTTGCATTAATGTATTCCGAACCAAGTGGTGGTGTAAAAAGATATTTACCGGTAAGCGCACCTTCCGTTTCAGGACAATCATTATTGACAATCCTAGGTGCGGACCGGCTCAATAGTCATAATGATCCTTTCCCTGATGGCTACTATGATTTTGTAGATAGCTTTACTGTTTTAGCACAGCAGGGAAAAATCATTTACCCTGAATTAGAACCTTTTGGAAATGACCTGGCAGACCGTGCGTTTGCCGGAGAACCTCAGGCCACAAAGGATTCATTTGTATATTACCAATTGTATGATTCGATCAAAGCAATAGCACAAACTTATGCGAATCTAAACAGGTATGTTTTACAAGGAACTATTAAAGGAAGTTCAACAACAGATATTTCACTCGGCGCATTTAATATACCGCAAGGTTCTGTCACCGTCACCGCCGGTGGGCAGGTATTACAGGAAAATGTAGATTATTCCATTGATTATAATTTAGGTACTTTAAAAATTATTAACCAGGCTATTATCAATTCCGGTGTGCCGGTAAATGTTCAATTTGAAAATAATGCAACTTATGGCATTCAACAAAAAGGCTTTGTAGGCTTGCGTCTTGATTACCTCGCCAGTAAAAAATTGTCTATTGGTGCCACTATGGAAAAGTTGACCGAACGGCCTTATTTTAATAAAGTAAGTTATGGAGATGACCCTGTTCAAAACTCAATGTATGGCGTTGACTTTAATTATAATTCAGAATGGGGAGGTTTAACTCGTTTATTAAATAAATTACCTTTTTACAATTCCAAAACAGTTAGCCAAGTCAACGCGTATGGTGAAGCAGCCGTATTAAAACCCGGCCATCCGCAACAAATTGGTACAGGTAGTGAGGGTTTGATTTATATAGATGACTTTGAAGGGAGCACCAGCAACTTAGACCTGCGTTTCCCTTTCGTTGCCTGGGCTTTAGCTTCTACGCCTGCCGGAAATGGCTTATTTCCGGAAGCCAATTTACAGGACTCACTTCCTTATGGAATGAACCGCGCAAAATTGGCCTGGTATAATATTGAACCGGTTTTGCAGGATAAATCAAATCCAAGCAATCCATTAAAAGGCAATTTAGCAGCATTAAGTGATCCTCGTGTGAGGGCAATTTATACCAATGAATTATTTCCACAGCGGACTACCAACATTACAGATATTCTTACGACGACTTTTGACCTGGCATAT
>JBDTAN010000337.1:0-3502 GCA_039924585.1 Chitinophagaceae bacterium
CATTGCAAACTTGCGTTAAAACATGGGCTCCGGTTTGGTGTACATGGTTTACCGTTGATGGGTTCCGGTGACTGGAATGATGGCATGGATCGCGTGGGTATTGAGGGCAAAGGTGAAAGTGTGTGGCTGGCATTTTTCCTGTATGACAATTTAACCAGTTTTGCAAAAATTGCCAAAGCTCAAAAAGATGAAGATTTTGCGGAAGAATGTTTAGAACAAGCAAAAAAATTGAAACAGAATATTTCTAAAAATGCCTGGGACGGTGAGTGGTATCGCAGGGCTTATTTTGACGATGGCACTCCTTTGGGTTCCTCCAAAAATATCGAATGCAGGATCGATTCTATCTCTCAAAGCTGGTCTGTGCTTTCCGGCGGTGGAGAGAAGAAACACTCTGTTTCGGGAATGAAATCTGTCGATCAGTTCCTGGTGGATCGGGATCATGGAATTATAAAATTACTCGATCCTGCATTTGATACTTCCAAATTGGATCCGGGATATATTAAAGGTTATGTACCAGGTGTGCGTGAAAATGGTGGCCAATATACGCATGCCGCTATTTGGACAATGATGGCTTTTGCAGCACTTGGAGATAATGAAAAAGTGTGGGAATTGTTTTCGCTAATCAATCCTGTGAATCATGCAAAAACGGAGGAATTAATTAAGCAGTACAAAGTAGAGCCTTATGTGGCTGTAGCAGATATTTACAGCACTCCAGAGCATGAAGGACGAGGCGGATGGGCCTGGTACACAGGCTCTGCGGGATGGATGTATCAATTTATACTTGAATCACTGCTGGGACTGAGGCGGGAAGGAAATAAATTGTATATTCAGCCATGTGCGCCTGCAGCCTGGGATACTTTTTCTATCCAATACAAGTATGAAAAAACGCTGTATAACATTACCATAAACAATATTAAAAAAGATACAAAAACGATCATTTTACTAAATGGAAAAGAACAAAATAAAAATTTTATAGAGTTACAGGAAAATGCGGGCAACCAGGAAATAATTATAAATTTAAGTACTGTAAAATTAGAGAAAGCGACAGAAATTTTGAATGGATAACTAATAATCATAATTGAAGATTTGGAGATGCCCATTCTTATTTTTAATAAAATATTTATTTAAATTATTTATATCCGCTGAATTATGTTTTCCATTATTCAGTAAATTCGTGCAAGAATGAGTCCTCAAACAATCACTATTACAGAGCCCGAACTTCCCAAATACGAACTAAATGAAGAGCAGGAAAAAAAAGAGATCCTGCGGAAATACCGTGCACTTTTGCGTAGCCTTCATCCTAAGTTAAAGCGTGGTGATAAGGAACTTGTCCGGACTGCTTTTGAAATGGCAGCCGATGCGCATAAAACCATGCGCCGCAAAAGTGGCGAACCCTATATTTTTCATCCGTTGGCAGTGGCCATGATTTGTGTGGATGAAATTGGCCTCGGTGTGCGCTCTACCATTTGTTCGCTGATGCATGACACTGTAGAAGATACAGACATTACGCTGGAAGATGTGGAAAGTGAATTTGGTACAGAGATCGCACGTATTGTGGATGGTCTTACAAAAATCTCTTCCGTCATTGATACCAATATTAGTCAGCAGGCTGAAAATTTTAAAAAGATATTACTCACACTTACGGATGATCCGCGCGTGATTCTTATTAAACTGGCTGACCGCTTACATAATATGCGCACACTGGATTATATGAAGCGGGAGAAGCAATTAAAAATTGCCAGTGAAACTGTTTGGGTATATGCACCGCTGGCACACAGGATGGGTTTATATAATATTAAAACGGAACTCGAAGATCTTGCGATGAAATATGTAGAGCCGGATGCATATAAAGAGATCGCACGAAAATTGTCTGAAACTAAAAGAGAACGTACACGTTATATCAATGAATTTATAAAACCAATCAAGGAAAAATTAAATAGTACAGGCATTGATTTTGAAATTTATGGCCGGCCAAAAAGTATCAATTCTATCTGGAATAAGATCAAAAAAAAGAATGTAAGTTTTGAAGAAGTCTATGATCTTTTCGCTATTCGAATCATCATCAATTCTGTGCCTGAAAATGAAAAAGAAGATTGCTGGAAAGTTTATTCTTTTATTACAGACGAGTACAATCCTGCACCAGAGCGGCTTCGCGACTGGCTGAGCAATCCGAAAAGCAATGGTTATGAAGCATTGCATACAACCGTTATGGGACCGCAGGGAAAATGGGTGGAAGTACAAATTCGCAGTAAACGCATGAATGAAATTGCAGAAAAAGGTTTGGCTGCACATTATAAATACAAAGAAGGTTCAAATACTGAAGACCGGTTTGATAAATGGTTTACACAAATCCGTGATGCCATTTCCAACCAGGATACAGACGGTATTGATTTTCTCCAGGATTTTAAAGTGAGTTTTTTAGCGGAAGAAATATATGTCTATACTCCAAAAGGTGAAGTGAAAATGCTGCCGACTGGTTCAACTGCCCTGGACTTTGCATTTTCCATTCACACAGCAGTGGGAAGTAAATGTATTGGCGCAAAAGTCAATCATAAACTCGTGCCCATCAGTCATAAATTACGCAGTGGCGACCAGATTGAAATTATCACCAGCAATAAACAAAAACCAAATGATGACTGGCTGGGTTTTGTAGTAACGGCAAAAGCGCGTAGCAAAATTAAAGACTCATTAAAAGAAGAGAAACGGAAAATTGCAGATGATGGAAAATACATTTTACAAAAAAAACTGGAAGGGCTTGGCGCTGCTTTCAGTCAGCATAATATTGACGAGTTAGTCAGTTATTACAAAGTGCTTTCTCAGCTTGATTTGTTTTATGATATAGCGGTAAAATCAAATGACCTGAAAGATTTAAAAAACTTTCATGTGCTGGGTGATAAATTAGAGATGCCGCGCGTGGTGAAGATTCCTGAAATAAAAACAGAACCTGATAATAAGCATTCTAAAAAAGATTCAGAACTGATCATATTCGGCGAAAGCAGCGATAAGATCAAATACACGCTGGCACAGTGTTGTAACCCAATTCCGGGCGACAGCGTATTTGGATTTGTAAGCACAGGTAAAGGCTTGAGCATACATCGCACCAATTGCCCGAATGCAGCACAGATGATGGCCAATTATGGACACCGGATTGTGAAAACAAAATGGGCGAAAAATAAAGAAATTTCTTTCCTCACCGGCCTGAAAATTATTGGCCTGGATGATGTGGGTGTAGTGAATAAAATTTCGAATGTGATCAGTGGTGAAATGAAAATAAATATTGCGGCATTAACCATAGAATCGATGGAAGGACTTTTTGAAGGCACCATTAAAATATTTGTTCACGATAAAGAAGAACTGGACGATTTGGTAGAGCAACTTAAAAAATTAAATGGTATTCAATCTGTCAAAAGATTTGATACGGATGAAATTGACAAATAAAGAATTAATTTTTAAGAATGGCGATTACATAGACGAATTAATTCATGCAAAAAGAAAAAATTAA
>JBDTAN010000338.1:0-3844 GCA_039924585.1 Chitinophagaceae bacterium
TGATAATGCAGGCATTGCACAATGCAAAGATATTGTGTTGCTGAAATACTGTAGCCTGCATCCGGATAAAGCGATGAATATGCTGAGCGATGAGCCGAATGCAAGTTTTGCGGATAGCCTGATCACGGCTATTGCACGCAGAAGCCCTGAAAATATTTACACATTCGCGGCGGCTTCCAACACGCTTGCAAAAAGAATTCAAAGCAATCCTGATTCATTGGTACAGATTATTGTAAAAATGTCGCAGTCAAAATCGGGCCGGCAGTTTTTTCCTTTCCTGGATAATATTTATAGAAATAAAATTTCTATGGATGACATTGAAAAAGCCATGAAAGATGATGTGGCTTATTATAAATTATTGGTGCAAACAGAAATTGATTATGCAGACCGTATCCGCAGGAATGATACGCCGATGGCTATGAAAACCCTTGCGTATAAATTACAGGATAAAGCAATTGATCCATTTATCAATACCATCAATGGTTTACACGAACAACCTAATGATGTACGTTTCCGCATACTTGCTCCATTGGGCGCGGAAGACTTATATTATATGGCGGTGATGGGTGAAGAAATCATGTACACTTCCAGTTATGTAAGTGGTGTATATCCGCGTATCTGGCAAAAAATGAAATCGCCAAAAAGTGATACGCTGATGCTGAATGTAAAATTTGACCGCTTTAAAAAATGGATAAAGATGGCGGCGAATTATAATGAACTCGATGATTTTCTGAAGAGAATGGATAAGGGAAATGCGGAACTTATCATGAAAGCATTTGTCAATAATTTGGATCGGAAATCCGGTGCTGATAGTTTGGAAGATGCCGTGGATGTAGCGAATTCTTTTGCCAGTATTTCGGATAAAACCTTGCAGTCACTTATCTTAAAACAAGTGCAGTCAAATCTTGTGCAGGCTACTCAAAATAATAACCGACGGGCAATAGATATTTACAGCATATTGAATACTTTATTTTTGTCTTTAGATCCGGCAAATAAAATTGATGTGGAAAAAACATTGGGAATTCCACCAGTTTATTTTATGCCGAATAAAGAATTGCGGGATACATCAGGAAGGATCATTGTTCAGCAATTTTTTTATGGAGATAAAGACGGCCAAACTGTTTTTAGTAATTTCATTAGCAGTATGCAAAATGGTAATTGGACGATTAAATCCAATGCGCAATGGGTTGCTATTTCTTCCGCGAAAGGAACACCTATTACTATTTATGCAAACAGGCCATTGGATGAAACGAAAGGCCTCGATGCGGAAGCACAACAGGCTTTGGATAATTATTTATATGACAATGACCTCGCACCTGTAATTGTTATTCATCGCGGACATAGTTATTGGTTACCTGCCACATTGGATCAAATGTCTTCAAGTTCTAAAATTGTTTTATTGGGAAGTTGTGGTGCGTATCAAAACCTGAATAAAATTTTAGCGATTAGTCCATCCGCGCAAATTGTTGCATCCAAACAAGTGGGCAGCGGCACGGTCAATTCTCCGATGATCTCCATGATGCTGGAAATTCTGCGGCAGGGGAAAGATGTGAACTGGCCTCAGTTCTGGGATACACTGGGCAAGCGGCTTGGTGGCAATGCACTCTTTGAAGATTATGTGCCACCACAAAAAAATCTTGGCGCATTATTCATCATGGCGTACAAAAAATTGCAGGAAAAAAATGATGAGCTGGCAAGTAATTAATTCGGATTTATAAAAAAATTTAATGCGCTTCCAGCCAGTTATTGCCAGCGCCAACTTCCGCAACAATCGGCAGGTCATTTGGTAAAGGATGTGCTGTGCGCATATTTTCCAATACCAGTTTTTTGAGACCTTCCACTTCATTTTTTGGCACATCAAAAACCAATTCATCATGTACCTGCAGGATCATCTTACTTTTTAAATTTTCATTTTTTATGGCATCATGAATTTTAATCATAGCCATTTTGATCATATCCGCCGCCGTGCCCTGAATAGGAGAATTAATGGCGTTGCGCTCCGCAAAACCGCGAACCGTAAAGTTGGATGAATTAATATCACGCAGCCAGCGCTTGCGCCCCATCAGCGTTTGCACATAACCATGCTCGCGGGCAAAGTTGATTGTATCATCCATGAATTTTGTAATGCCGCTAAATTCTTTTTTATAATTATCAATGATCTCTTTTGCTTCACTCCTGGAAATACCTAAATTATCCGCGAGGCCGAATGCACTTTGTCCATAGATAATTCCAAAGTTCACACTCTTGGCTTTATAGCGCATTTCTTTCGTTACTTCTTCTTCGGGAATATTAAAAACTTTTGCGGCTGTTGCTGTATGAATATCTTTTCCCAACCGGAATGCTTCACACATATTTTCATCGCCACTGATCGCGGCTACAATACGCAATTCTATCTGCGAATAATCAGCGCTTACTAATACATGATTTTCATCACGCGGCACAAATGCTTTTCTTATTTCTTTTCCCCGGTCTGTGCGAATGGGAATGTTTTGCAAATTGGGATTATTGCTGCTGAGCCTTCCGGTAACTGCAACGGCTTGTGCAAAAGAAGTATGCACGCGGCCCGTTTTAGCATTGATCATTAAGGGCAATGCATCTACATAAGTGGAACGCAATTTAGTTAACTCACGAAATGTTAGGATGTCAGCAACGACGGGGCTTTTATGCGCTAATTTTAAAAGTACATCTTCGCCTGTTGCATACTGCCCTGTCTTCGTTTTTTTCGCTTTTTCATCCAGCTTTAATAGATCAAACAATACTTCCCCGAGTTGTTTGGGAGAAGCTAAATTAAATTTTACACCACATTGTTCAAACACGCTGGCTTCACTTCGTTTAGCATCTCCTTCCAATTCGATTGAATAATTTTGGAGAAAACTTTCATCAATTTTGATGCCTTCAAATTCCATATCCAGCAGCACTTTTACCAATGGATTTTCCACTTCAAAAAAAACTTTTTCCACGTCTCTTTCTTTGAGCATGGGATGAAAAACTTTTTTTAATTGCAAGGTGATGTCCGCATCTTCAGCCGCATATTCTTTTATTTTTTCTATTTCCACATCGCGCATATTGCCCTGCGCTTTTCCTTTACCGATCAATTCTGTGATGGACACCGGTTCGTATTGCAAAAATTGTGTACTCAGCAAATCCATGCTGCGCCTGCCTTCCGGCTCTATCACATAATGCGCGAGCATCGTATCATATAATTTTCCTTTGATCTCTACATCATACCATTTCAACACGAGCAAATCGTATTTCAGATTTTGCCCGATCCATAAAATAGTTGAATCATGAAATAATGGTTCAAATTTTTGTAAAACATTTTTTGTTTTTTCCCGATCGGCAGGCAATGGAATATAATACGCTTTACCTTTTTCCCAGGAAAAACTAAGGCCAACCAATTCCGCATTGTTCGCATCAATATTCGTTGTTTCTGTATCGAAAGAAATTTCTTTTTGTACTCCTAATTCTTTAATGAGTGTGTTGATTTTATCATCATCATCTATTAAAAAATATTCATGATCGGTATTAGAAATATTTTTTATTTCCGGGGAAATACTTTCTGCTAAATTATTTTCTACTTTCTCTGTATGGTTAAAAGTTTTTGTTTTTTCTGTGTGAACAGGATTACCAAAAAGATCTGCCTGCACGGATAAAGGCGTCGTTTGAAAAACGCTGAATTGCTCGCCCAGTATGCGTTTCCCGAGGGTTTTAAATTCCAGTTCTGTAAACACGTCTATTAATTCAGGCGTGTTCCATTCTTTCAGGCGGTAATTTTCTTCATGAAATTCTACGGGCACATTGGTAATTATAGTTGCCAGTTTTTTACTCATGATGGCATTCTCTT
>JBDTAN010000339.1:0-2675 GCA_039924585.1 Chitinophagaceae bacterium
TTAGCAGGATAGAGAAATGATCATTCTCCCTGTTTTGTTTTGTTTCTTTTATGCTGAAAGCAGGTTGCGTAAGCCAAATACAAAACGCGGAAATGATGAGCGTGATAGTTTTATAATGTAATAATAAATCCGGGTAAAAAAAGAAGGGAAGGATATTTAAAATAAAAACAAAAATGACTGAAAAAATTATTTTCTTCATCTCCGGATATTATTAATGGTGTCTTTTTTCCCCAACACAAATTCATCTTTATGCGCATTGGGAAGCAACAAATCATTTTGTACCACCATATCTAAATTTTTGAAGGGCGATTTTTCCTGTGTTGTCATAGTGAGATTTTCCCGCATTGAAAATACTTTTGCTTTTTCCCGCGGGTGGCAAAGTGGGATATTCACTGCATCTTCAAGTACTACGGCGGTAGCGAGCAGGTCAAATTTGGGATAATAAAATGTACCGTTTTTTCCCACTTCCATTAATACCCGGCTGCCCAGCCATTTATGAAAACGCAATGTAAAAGGAGAGCATAAGAAAAATAAAGATTGCACACCAATTTGTTCCAATAAAACGATCGCGGCACGTGTGGGAAATAAACTTCCAATACCAAAACCCGCCACTTCAATAGAATTCCAAAGACCACATAATTCTGCAGTGCCAAATTGCGCATATTGTTTAACCACATCACTGATCTTTGGATCCATATCTTCAGTGGCAATTTCTATAGGTAATTTTGATTTTCCATCCACGCAGTGAATACGTACACCACCAAATAATTTTTCACGATCAGGAGATTCTACAACTACTACAAATACAGATGAATCATACATCCATGCATCTGTGGAAGAAGAAACTTTTTCTATGCCATGATTTTCTAATACTTTCCGATGGCCAAAAATAAATTTTTGACAGGTCTCCGGATCATCGGTTGCACGAAAGGCACGAATGCGGATCTCTGATATCATAGGAATTATTGGGATGGAGATTACTAAAATTAATCAGTCTTATAAGCAAATATAACAAAATGTTGTTTTTCATTGAAAATGTTTATTTTCAATTATTAAACACCAACTTAGGCTATGATTACTGTCCTTTACATAGATGATGAAGCGCATAATTTGATTGGATTCAGGGCTTCCTTTCGCCGTGATTTCCGCATTTTTACTGCAGAATCTGCTGAAGAAGGCAGGAAGATTTTGGAAAATGAAGACATTCATGTAATACTTAGCGATCAACGTATGCCGAAGGTGACAGGCATTGAATTTTTTGAATCAATCATCCAGGATTTTCCTGATCCCATCCGTATTTTACTTACAGGGTACACAGATATTAATGCAGTAATTGACGCAATTAACCGCGGGCAGGTGTATAAATATCTTACCAAACCCTGGTATGAAAATGAAGTGAAAAATTTTATTGAAAAAGCTTACGAGGTTTTCCGGCTTCGCCGCGAGAATATCGTACTCACCAATAAATTAATTGATGTAAATAAAAAACTCGAATTCCTCGCGCGTCAAAGCCTTTTGTCATAATAAATGCCGCACTGTCAGCATTTTTTTCAGCACATACTTATGAAACAATGTGTGTAAGTCATTTTGCACTATTTATATTTTTGGAATTAAATTTGCAACCTAAGCGTATATTTTAAACATTAAATCCAAAAATCATGGCATTAGAATTCACAGACTCAAATTTCCAGGCAGATGTGCTCGACAGCGATAAATTAACGGTAGTGGACTTTTGGGCAGAATGGTGCGGTCCCTGCCGTGCAATCGGTCCTGTAATTGAAGAATTAGCGAAAGAATATGAAGGGAAAATAAAAGTAGGGAAAGTAAATGTGGATCAGAACCCGAATACAAGTGTACAATTTGGCATAACTTCTATACCGGCTATCTTATTTATTAAAGATGGTAAAGTAGTGGATAAGCAAATTGGCGCAGTTCCAAAAGCAATGCTCGATAAAAAAATTAAATCGCATTTATAAACTTTTAAATTTTTGTCATCTTTGTAAAACTTATAGGAATGAAAAAAGCAAGCTGTAAAACGCTTGCTTTTTTTAACTATAGCATCACTAAAAAACAAAAAAAAACTAAAAGCTTAAACTTCCCTGGTAAAAATCTAAAATTTTGGTGCGCAGTTCATAATCATATTTTGCACTAATCCCATTTTGCTGAGACTGGAACAAATTATTTTTTGCAATTAAATAATCCACAGAAGTGATCACACCTTCTGTAAATTTTGCTTCGGCAATGCGGAATGATTCAGAGAAATCCGTTTGCTGTTCATTTAATTTTTGTAATTTTTTATAAGCAGATTCCATATTTACATAAGCCTGTTCTATTTCCCTGCGTAATTGTGCCTGCACCGATTTCTCTTCAAAACTTGTTTTATCCAATTCTATTTTTGCCTGTTGCAAACGGTTTTTATATTGTAAACCATTTAAGATAGGAATGCGTAAACCAATACTTACTGAAGAATTTAAATTATTTTTCCATTGGCTTCCATAGGAAATTTTTGGATTGTTATAAGTATTTTGTGGCGCTGCTACATACACTTTTACATTATTAATGATTACGTACTGATCGGTCAGCACATCAGTAGTTCCAGTTAATAATGATCGCGTGGCAATGCTGGAATAATTGGTTCCCAAACCGCCATTCAAATACAATGAAGGCAGCATCGC
>JBDTAN010000340.1:0-5783 GCA_039924585.1 Chitinophagaceae bacterium
TGAATACTATACAAGCCTTCATAACTATCTTTAATTTGTTCATACTCCAGCAATTCATCAATGACATTTTGTTTGCGGATAAGCCGGAAATTGCCGGAGTTTTTTAATTCCAGTATCGTATTATCACTGGGTACAAAAGAGCCGATGCGCGTGGAGATTCTTGCCAGGTAATACATTTCACTTCCGCGACTGGTAGGGCCAGGTATTTCTAAAAAATGAATGAGCGTATCAAAATCACGCATCCGCTGATAAAGTGCGGGAATCCATATATTTAGATTCACGGTATCACTCACCAGGTTTTCCCTTATATGTTCTATGTATTCTTTTTCAGCAGAATGATCATTCAACGTTTCGCGGAGGCTTTCTGCAAAAAAGCCCAGCGTTACAGCCAGGAAGATCATCAGGAACTCAAGAAAATATTCTTTGAATTTTTTCTTTTTATGTTCCATGTCCGGATGATGATGTACCTCCATAATATTTTAAGCGTTTTGATATTCTACGAATGTAGTTTCAAAACTTAAAAAATCAACAAAGGACAAAAAAAAATTTCCTGCTTTGGTAGCAGGAAATTTTTAATGAATTTGTATAAATATATTATTGTTTGTTCAGGCTCCAGTCATAATCAAGATATTGAAGTTCCGCATCTGCATTAATTTGTACAGGTGAATATTGATTGATATAACCAATCAATGATTTTCCACTCCATTTCGTCATATCACTTCCGTAAAACTTAAAAATAGAAGAGACTTTCGGGCTGCTTGCAGAAATTTTATTACGGCTTTCATCCCTTAAAAAATCTTTTGCCTGATCGGTGAGTTGTTCATCTAATTTACTACCCACATAAGCCTCCCGCCTGAGTTTCGGGCAACTCATGGAAGCACAATTCAATGCAAAATGTATCCTGGGTTCGGTAAAATCTTTGCGGAGTATGCGGTGTTCAATGCGATTCAACGTCATTGTTTTTCCGCCAATTTCAAAAAATTTAATATCCCAGGGCGTGTTTATAAAAATCACCTGGTCTTTGGGACCAAGGTCTTTAATGCTTTTCAAGGGGTAATGTTCGATGATCAATTTTACAGTAAACGCATTGTATGCATTGAGCCAATAAGCAATTTTATCATTATCACTCCATTCCTTTCCGGGTGGATTGCTGCTTAATAATTCAAGGTAAGAATTCAATTTTCCTGAGTCACTTATAAACCCTTTATAATCAACAAGGCCATCCGCGTTGACATATTTTTTAACGAGCCCTGTCCATGCATCATGAGAAGGCGGTGTACCATTTCCATGAAAATGAATGGAGGTACAACTTCCCAATATCATTGTTATAAAAGCAGCTATTACAGTTTTTTTCATGTATGGTTTTTATAAATTAAAATAATTTTTCTAAATATAGAATACCTTTTGCATCCGGGAAATATTTCTTTCCTACATATTCGATTTTTTCAGGAAAAAAGTTTCTGCCCTTCATCAATATTTTTTTTCCGGGATATTTCCCGGAAGAATAAAACAAATACTGCACCGTATTCAATAAAAAGCAGCATGTAACTTTCCCTAAAAGGGTTTTGCGAATACGCATAATAACTTAGTATAACCATTGCGCTCCATAATATAGCAAAACGATAGCGTGTAAAAATACTCAAAGCAACAAGTGTTACAATATACCAGGGATGAACTGTAGTGGATAAAAAAAAGTATACACTCAAAACTATGAGTACATTTTCAAAAAGTTTATTAGTGTGTATGTTTTTTTTAGAGAATGAAAAAAAGAGGATATATAATATAATGATTATGGGCATAATTTTCCCCACGGCATGAATAATATCATAACCTTTTATATAAAAACCAATTTCCCGGATTACATAATAAACACTTGCATTGAATTCAAAATTTACAAACCAAAGCGAGATCGTATTATAATAATTATTGAAAAATTCTATTGAAAAAAATGGCAGGAATAATAAGATGATCGTTATACCAGTGATTACGTAAAAAACAATTGCTTTTTTAAGACCGAGCCACCTCCAAAGCAAAGGTAGCAGCATGAGTGGAACTAATTTTACAGAAATTGAAATCGCAAAAAATAAGGCTGCAGGCATTATTTTTTTATTGAGCAAAAAATAAATTGCAATAAAAAGAAAGAATATCATGATACCTTCGAAATGCAGGTTGCCAGTGAGTTCTGCAATAACCAATGGATTTAAAAAATATAAAAATATATTTTTCACCTGGAGGTTTAACAGGCTTAATATTTTTTTACCAAAATAATAAATACCAATATCACAAAACAAAATGATCATCCTGAAAGTAATGACCGTTCCTAAAATACTATTACCGGCAATATATACCCCTAATGCAAAAATACCCTGGCAAACCGGCGGATAATTCGTATGGTTGCCAGCACTCAGGCTGCCCATTTTTGATAATAAAATGTCCGCATTTGTAATCCGAAAACCCGTTTGTGCCATTAATTCCTGTGGTGTATGCAAGTATGGATTATAACCATGCAGGAAAACCTGTCCATCCCAAATGAAGCGATAAAAATCGGGTGATAAAGCCGGAATAGAAAATAAAAATATAACACGAAAAATAATTCCGGCGTATAATAAATATTTTTCGGAGATATTATTTTTTCGCAACAATAAAAAATAACCCATAAAAAGAATTGCAAATAAACCGCCGGTTATATCAAATTTTTCACGTGTTGCATAATAGCCAAGCAGAAAGTATAAGATAATACTTATCGCCAAAACACACGTAAATAGTGGCTCCCGGGCTTTTTTCACACAGCACGCGTTTTAAATGTATAGTAAACAACAAAAGTAAATCCTGTGAACAGCATAGCATGAAATATAAAGAGTCCAAAGTCTTTTAAATAAAAAGCACTTCCCAAACCAAATGCAAAATAGACACACAGCAATATTTCAACGATTACTTTCCAGGAAATTTTTTCATTCATATATCCATTGCCTTTCCAGCTATCTCCTTTTCGTTGAATATTAAACTTTGGCGTGCGGATAAAATCAGTCTTCCTGCCGCCATAAGCCTGCGCAATGGCCAGGGAATTATGAAAAGAAAATCCAAGTGCAATTGTAAAATAGGAAAAAAATAGTTTGATATATGCGCTCAAAATGTGCGGTTCTTTGCTATGCAATTTTTTATACACAACCCAGTAACTAATAAAAAATATGATCGTCGTAATAATAAATACAGCCTGGATATTAAACATCCACACCAATTCAGGATGCAATTTTTTAATGTATAATATTGGTACGCTTAATAAAGCAATAATAAAAACAAATAAAAACATAGAACTGTTTCCCAAATGCAATAAGCCATGAATTTTTTTTGAAAGAGAAATATTTTTGCAAATAATGATCCGCTTAAAATGATGTACAAAATTTTCTGCACCTCCTTTATTCCACCTGTATTGTTGCGAACGCGTTGCACTCATCACTACGGGCAATTCTGCAGGTGCTACCACATCTTCCAAATATTTAAATTTCCATCCAATCAATTGTGCCCGGTAACTCAGGTCCAGGTCTTCGGTTAATGTATCTCCGCGCCAGTTACCCGCATCCAGGATGCACTGTTTTCGCCACATTCCGGCGGTCCCATTAAAATTCATAAAATAATCGCGCGCATTCCTACCGGATTGTTCCAGTGTAAAATGTGCATCCAATGCAAATGCCTGCACTTTTGTAAGCAATGAATAATCCCGATTTAAATGGCCCCAGCGCGTTTGCACCATGCCTGTATTTTCATCATTAAAATGTACGATCGTTTCCCTTAACCAATTAATTGGCGGTAAAAAATCTGCATCAAATATTGCAATAAAATTTCCTTTCGCTTTTTCAAGGCCTTCTTTTAATGCGCCTGCTTTAAACTGTTTGCGTGTAGCACGGGTTACATGTTTCATATCAATTCCGGTCGCTGCAATTTCATCAACAATTATTTTGTTTTGAAAAAAGCTATCATCCGTACTATCATCCAATACCTGGATCTCAAATTTATTTTTTGGGTAATCCATTTCAGCAAAACGGTGTAATAACCTGTTCATCACATATTTTTCATTATACACAGGTAACTGAATCGTTATAAAAGGCAAATCCGCTTCGGGAATTTCATCAACCTTTTCATTTGTTTTTTTTTCTTTCTGAAATTTTAAATAACTGAAAAGTAAACTTAAATGTGATAAGCTATAACCAAAAATTATCAACAGGCAAAGACTGTATGTAATCAAAACACTATAAGAAATAAAGTCCTGCATTATTTGAAACTATATTTTATTATCCAACCCATGATTTTATACCCTGCTAATACAGTGCCTTTCAGCGTTCCGGAAACTTTAGATACACCAATTCTTTTTCTATAACGTACTGGTACTTCCAGATAACGGATCTTTTGTTTCAACACTTTCAACTGCATTTCCACGGTCCAGCCATATGTTTTATCGGACATATTCAAGGCAAGTAATTTTTCATACTTTATAGCGCGAAACGGGCCAAGGTCAGTAAAGCGTGATGCAAAAATAAGCTTCATTAAAAATGTAGCGAGATTGTTTCCAAAAATTTGTTGCGGCGTCATGGCTCCTTTTTCCCTGGTTGCTTTTACGCGTGCTCCCACTACAAAATCAACTTCGCCGGCAATAATTGGTGCAACAATTTGGTGTAGGTCCTCCGGGTAATCAGAAAAATCGCCATCCAAAAAAACAACGATATCCGGCGGTGTGTTTTTTTGCGCGATATATTGCATACCTTTTAAACATGCAAACCCATAGCCAGGGCGGTTTTCAGTAAGTACAGTCGCACCGGCTGCTTTCGCTTCACTCGCTGTTTCATCAGAAGAATTATTATTAACAACAATTATTTCCGACACCATTGACGGAATTGCTTGTACCACTTTTGCAATTGATTTTGCTTCGTTATATGCTGGAATAATTACTTGAATATTGGGCAAAGTGAAGCAGGTTTTTTGTAAAATATTTGCAAGATTATTTTTCTTCTTTCATTAATTTTAAAATGATTGGGTCATTTCCTAAAAGTACTGCATCGCTGTTGATACGGCCTTCCTCTTTTCCATTTTCCAATTTCAAAACGCCACGTGGACAAACAGCAGAACATATTCCGCAACCAACACAAGATGATCGGACAATATTTTCCCCTTTTTGTGCATAGGCTCTTACATCAATACCCATTTCACATGCATTAGAACAGTTACCACAAGAAATACATTGTCCACCATTTGTTGTAATCCTGAATCGTGAAAACAGCCGTTGCTGCAAACCAAGTATTGCTGCCATCGGGCAACCAAACCTGCACCAGACGCGACTTCCCATGAGTGGGTAAAACCCAACGCCAATCACACCACTAAAAATAGCACCAATGGCAAAGCCATACCAACTCATTAATTTACCCTGATCAATAAAGAATATTTTATCATTCCCCGAAAAGTAATTGATAAGAATAATAATGATCATAGCAATGCCTAAAGCAAGCATGGTAAAAACGGCATCTTTATCCATATTTTTTCTTTTGAAAAAATATAAACCACCTATTAATACCGCAAGAAAAATAACAATGCCATAAGTGAATTCATTTCTTGTAATGATACTTTTACCAGGATCATTAGAAAGAAAACCAAACACAACTGTCACGGTCATAACAAATACAAAAACCAAAACAGTATGGATAATCCATCGTTCAAACTTCCAGGCCTTAGTAGATTTATCAGATAAATGCCGAAATGAATCGCCGGCAGTTTCGGCCAAACCACCGCAGCCA
>JBDTAN010000341.1:0-2800 GCA_039924585.1 Chitinophagaceae bacterium
CATAATTTTTAAGACTAATAAATAAGCATTAATCAAAATCCCCAAAAAAACCAGGATGAATCCTGTAGTGCCAAAAAGATGCATGGGTTTTTGACTATACCGCCTGAAAAAAACCATGGTAATAAGATCACTCATAACGCGGAAAGTGCGGGTCAGGCCATATTTTGATTTACCAAATTTTCTTGCATGATGTTTTACATCTACCTGCACAATCCTCGCGCCCTGCATACTTGCCAGCACGGGAATGAAGCGATGTAATTCTCCATACAAACCCAGTTCTTCTGCGATCTCTCTTCTAAAAACTTTTAATGTGCAACCATAATCCTGTATATAAACCTTTGTCATATAGCGAATAATTGCATTGGCAATTCGACTGGGTATTTTTCTTAAAAAAATTCCATCTTTCCGGTTTTTGCGATTCCCGGCTACAAGATCCCAATCTTCATCTTTTAATTTTTGCAACATCATCGGTATATCAGACGGATCGTTTTGAAGATCGCCGTCCATAAGCGCAATATATTTTCCTTTGGAAAAATCAATTCCGGCAGCCATTGCTGTGCTCTGCCCATAATTTTTGCGAAGTTCTACTAAACCGACCCGATCATCCAGGTATTTTTTAATTTCACCCCTTGTATTATCTGTAGAGCCATCATCAACCAGAATTATTTCGTAATCAATTTCATGTAATGCGTTATGTATCGCTTCCAGTAACGGTTGGACATTTTCTTCCTCATTCATGACGGTTATGACGACAGACAATTCGCGCATAGGATCATTTTCAACAAATATATGGAATACAAAAGGACAGGTCTCCGTAAACAAAGCAAAATTGCATTTACTTCAAATTCTTTTCTTAGCTTTACAAAAATTATTTATTTTCATCGAAATTTCCAAAAGATGGATAACCTGAACAGATTATCCATTTATTTTTATAAGAAAAAACAAATTAACCACATCAAAATTTAGATATGCAGGAAAATGAGACCAGCCTTTACATTTTGCCTTTAGACAAAGTTGGAATAAATGATATTGACCGTGTTGGTGGTAAAAACGCATCACTCGGGGAAATGCTGCAAAATCTTTCATCCCTGGGAATCCGCATTCCCAATGGATTTGTGATCACAGTTGCCGCATATAAAAAATTCCTTGAATTCAATAACCTGGAAGATACGATCAAAAAAATAATCAATGCCATTGATTACCATAATATCGAATCCTTGCGCCGTGGTGGATTGCAGGTAAGGCAGTTATTAAAGAACAGCCATTTCCCAAAAGATCTGAGTGAAATGATCATTAAAGCATATACCGAAATGTCCGGTAATTATGAACAGGATACAACGGACGTTGCTGTGCGTTCCTCGGCTACCGCGGAAGATTTGCCGGATGCAAGTTTTGCCGGTCAGCAAGAAACATATTTGAATGTACGCGGCCCGGCTTCACTGATTGACTGTGTACGGAATTGTTTTGCTTCTTTATTTACAGATCGTGCGATCAGTTATCGCCAGAGTTTTGGTTATGACCATTTTGGTTTGGGATTAAGTGTGTGTGTTCAGAAAATGGTGAGAAGCGATTTAGGTGCGTCCGGCGTGGCTTTCAGTATAGATACAGAAAGTGGTTTTAAAGATGCGGTTGTCATAAACGGCTCTTATGGTTTGGGTGAAATGATTGTTCAGGGTTCAGTTTCCCCGGATGAATACATCGTGTATAAACCATTATTAAAAGAAGGTTTTGCTGCGCTTATTGAAAAAAAGATGGGCGTAAAAGATAAGATGATGGTGTATAGTGATGCGGGAGATGAGCGGGTAAAAATTATTCCTACAGAAAGAGGATTTCAAAACCGTTTTTGCCTGAAAGATGAAACTGCACTTGAGTTGGCAAGATGGGTGGTTAAAATCGAAGATTATTATTCCCGCATTAAAAATAAATGGACTCCCATGGATGTGGAGTGGGCCATTGATGGACTAAGTAAAGAATTATTTATTGTACAGGCAAGGCCGGAAACGATACATTCACAAAAAGAATTGGGTGAAGTATCCGGTTATAAAATTGCGGATGAAAATCGCGGCGATAAAGTGATTTTGGAAGGTATTGCAGTAGGTGATAAAATTGCCAGTGGAAAAGTAAATATTTTATTCTCTTTGGATAAACGTGTGATCGAAGGACATGAATTTCAGCCAGGCGATGTACTGGTTACGGACATGACCGATCCTGACTGGGAGCCGATCATGAAAAAAGCTTCAGCCATTGTTACCAATAAAGGTGGCAGAACCTGTCATGCCGCGATAGTTGCGCGTGAGTTAGGTGTTCCGGCAATTGTAGGTTGTGGTAATGCGACTGACCTTTTACATGATCTGCAACAAGTAACGGTAAGTTGCGCAGAAGGTGAAACCGGAATGGTGTATGAAGGGGAGATTGCTTTTGAAAAAGAGACTTTTAATTTAAAAGATTTACCGGAAATCAAAACACAATTGATGCTCAATGTGGCATCGCCTTCCATGAGTTTTCAATTTTCGCATTTGCCCAATAAAGGTGTTGGTCTGGCGCGGGAAGAATTTATCATCAACAATTATATCCAGGTGCATCCATTGGCCTTGATGCAACACGAAAAATTAGGAGATGAAGAATTATCCAAAGAAATTCGGAATAAAATTATTGGTTTTGAAAATGAAGAAGATTTCTTCATTAATAAATTGTCTTATGGCATTGCAAAAATTGCCGCTTCATTTTATCCCAATAAAGTGATTGTACGGTTTTCGGATTTTAAGAGCAATGAATATTACAACTTGCTTGGAGGAAAATA
>JBDTAN010000342.1:0-5079 GCA_039924585.1 Chitinophagaceae bacterium
CCTGCGGATGATAATCGTATAACCGCGGCACAAAACTACAAACCACAAAATTATTTGCTTCAAATGTCTGGTGAATGGGTGGTGGCTGGTGCACCCGGCCGGTGATCGGTTCAAAATCATGAATGCTGAAAATGTAGGGGTAACAACAGCCATCCCAGCCAACTACATCAAAAGGATGATACCCATAATGAATATGATACATTCGGCCTTGTTTTTTTGTCCGCACGGTAAAATCCCCGGCTTCATCAATTGACGTTAAATTTTCCGGTGGGCGAATATCTCTTTCACAATAGGGAGAATGCTCCAGCAGCTGACCTTCCTTACTCATATACTTTTTAGGGTAACGAATGGGACTAAAACTCTCCACAATAAACAACCGGTTTTTTTCATTGTCAAAATGAATTTGATAAAGTGTGCCACGCGGAATCATTATATAATCTCCGTAAGAAAAAGGTAATTCACCATATTGAGTTAGTAATTTTCCTGTGCCTTCATGCACAAAGATCATTTCATCTCCATCTGCATTTTTATAAAAATAATCCTGCATACTTTTTCTTGGCGCAGCTATTACCACATGACAATCGTTATTTACCAAAACAGCTTTACGGCTGTCCAGGAAATCATCTTCCGGCTTGATATTAAAGCCTTCAAAACTGCGGTGCTTCAACATTTTCTCTTCAGCAATTTTTGGCATCACATCATAAGGCTCTTCTGTTTTTGTAATAAAAGTTGGCGCATGATGATGATAGAGTAAAGAATAATCACTACTGAAACCTTCCGTACTAAAAAGTTGTTCCGCATACAATGAACCGTCTTTGCGGCGAAATTGTGTATGGCGTTTATGGGGAATTTCTCCCAATGTATAATAGTGTGACATAAATAAATTTTAATTAAAAAAATAAAGATTTTTGCTTCAAGGATTTTTATAAAATTCTATGAAGATTTTATACACCCTGTTCACTGTTCAACAGGAAAACGTATTTCCATTTTCTTTTATCAATCCAGTAAATAAAATTTCTTTTGAACAGCATCTTCAAAAATAATTAAAATTTATGCGTTTAGGTAAAATTTATTCTTAAAACAAATACCACAACTTTTTTCAGGGTATTTTTACAGTGAATTTTTTAAATATATATTTTATCAGCAAGAAAATCGGTTTACTCTCGGATACACACAGCTATTTGGATGATGCCATTTTTAATCACTTCGCAGCATGTGATGAAATATGGCATGTGGGCGATTTTGGTTCCATTGAATTGGTGGAAAAATTACATGCATTCAAACCACTTCGCGGCGTTTATGGAAATATTGATGGCCAGGAAATACGCGCAGCGTTTCCATTAAGAAATATTTTTTTGATCGAAGAAGTAAAAGTTTTTATGCAGCATATTGGTGGTTACCCTGGAAAATATGCGCCGGGTGTTCGTAACGCACTCATTACTGAAAAACCGAAGATTTTTATTAGTGGCCATTCGCATATTTTAAAAATCATGTATGATGATCAATTAAATTGCCTGCACATAAATCCCGGTGCTGCAGGAAAACAAGGCTGGCAAAAGGTACGCACGCTTGTGCACTTTGACATAGACGGAGCAGATATCAAAAACTGCGTTGTAATTGAATTGGGAAAAAAATAATACTGTTATCAAAGCAATCTTAAGCCGGCATTCCCGGAATCATTGGCGCATCCCATGGAATTGCAGCCAAAATAAGAATTAATGCCAATAAAAAATAGACGAATGCTTTCCGAAATTTTGTTTCATCGGGAATTCCTTTTTTAGCCATGCCTCTGCCAAGTGTGATCATGGTAATAGCAATGATCATCGCTATCGGATGAAACAACCATTGAAAACGGTAAACAGGTGAATTCAAGATAGACTGGCCTTCCGGAATAGTTGTATGCACAATTCCGAGCGGTCCCCAAACCAATAAATATAAGCCGGCCAGCAAAGTGATATGTGCACAGATCATAGTGAACAGCCACAATTTTCCATCACCTTTTGTGAAAGCTTTTTTGCTGCGCCACGCAGTATAACTTTTAATAATAGATATTAATAATAAAATTAAAATCACCCAACGCAAAAAATTATGCAGATCCAGTATTCCTTTTACCATAATGATTCATTTTGCCAAATCTAAACGATTGGCATCAATAGAAAAAATGTAATTCCTATTTCACCCATTCCGCAATGAACATATTGGTACCATGACCACCACCATTATTTCTGTTGGAAGAAAAAAGAATTTTTTTGCCATCATAACTGAACATTGGAAAAGCATCAAAACCTTTATCGTGGCTCACTTTTTCCAAACCAGATCCATCCAGGTTTATCAAATACATATTGAAAGGAAATCCATACGCATATTCATGATTGCTGCAAAAAATTATATGCTTGCTGTCCGGTGTAAAATTTGGCGCCCAATTGGCATTTCCCAAATGAGTTATTTGTTTGGCATCAGAACCATCCGCATTGGCGATAAACACTTCCATTTGTGTGGGCATCACTATGCCCTGGGATAAAAGATCTTTGTACTCTTTGATTGCTTCCGGTGTTTTTGGCCTACTCGCACGCCAAACAATTTTTTTACCGTCCGGGCTAAACCATGCGCCGCCATCATAACCTAGTTCCGATGTAATACGTTTGACTTTTTTTGTTTTTAAATCCATTAAATATAAATCTAAATCTCCATCACGCATTGAAGTGAAAATCATTGTTTTACCATCTGGAGAAAGTGTGCCTTCTGCATCATAACCAGGTGTATCAGTTAAGCGCTGAATGTTTTTACCATCCACATCTGCCATGAAAATATCATATGTGTTGTAGACTGGCCAGATATATTTATTGTCAAACTTACTCCTGTCCGGAACCGGAGGGCAACTATCACCGCCAAGATATGTGGACGCATAAATAATGTGCTTGCCATCTTTGGTAAAATATCCACAAGTAGTCCGGCCAAGGCCGTTACTTACCATTTTATAAGTAAATGGCTGGCCAAAGGCCGGTACATCACCCACAAACATATGATCGCATTCGATTCCTTCAGCAGGATTTTTACGCTGGAAAATAATTTTTTTATCATCAAAGCTCCAGTAAGCTTCCGCGTTATCGCCACTAAAAGTAAGTTGCTGAATATTTTTAAAATGTTTTTCGTCATTATAGCGCAAACTATCTTTTGCTGTTTGTGCAGATACATTTTGATGTATAGCCATCATTGCAAACAGGATAATTGACGGGAGCAGGAAACTTTTCCGAAACCTATTGATGTTATTATTTTTCATTAAATGAATTCTAAGTGTTTGAAGCAAAATGCGTTCGTATAATTTTTTGCAAAAATAGATTTATCCGGATGTATCCATTGTCAAATGTTCGTCATATTCCATAGTACGGTTTATCTTCGCGGGATGAAAAAATGGATCTTACTTTTAGTGTGCGCTTCTACTTTTTACTTTTCCTGCAAGAATGATCGTAAAGATGACACCACTGATTCAATAACAAGTGAAGCAAGAAAAAGATTTTCTCCTGAAGTTTCAAGCCTGCAGGAATTACTAAGTACGCATCCGGACAGCGCCGGATTACGATTAAAATTGGCCATCTTACTTGATAGCATTGGACAACCAAAAGATGCAATCTTACAAGTGGATACGCTTTTATATGCAGACAGTTTAAACTATGGCTTGTGGTATACTCATGGCCAGATAGCAGAAGATATACCCGATACAGCACGTGCAATTCAGAGCTATAAAAAAGCAATATCTATTTACAATTCTCCAGATGCGTTACTTGCACTAGCAAATATATATGCTGAACAAAAAAATAATGAATCCCTTGTAATTTGCATGAGAATCAATGAATTGTCGCTAGGTAGAGAATATGATGCGGACTGTAATTTTATTTCGGGCGTGTATTATTCCCGCACTGGTGACAAGGAAAAAGCCATGCAATATTTTAATAAATGTATTGCTTTGAATTATACATATATGGAAGCTTACATAGAAAAAGGATTATTATATTTTGATAAAAAAGATTACACCAATGCCCTTGCTATTTTCAAATTTGCCAGCAGTGTAAATTCATTGGATGCGGATCCTTATTATTGGATGGGCCGATGTTATGAATTGATGAATCAGAAGGACAGTGCCTTATTAAGATTTCAGCAATCTTATAGCCTTGACAGGTCAGACCCACAGGTAAAAGCGGCTGTGGTGAGAATGGGTGGAAAAGATTAAAACCGGTTTTAAAAATTTACATAAGTAAGAATTATTTTTACACAAATAAATAAATATGGCCATCATCGCACCATCATTCCTGGCTTCCGATTTCCTGCACCTGGAGCGGACTTGTAAGATGATTAATGAAAGTGAAGCTGACTGGTGCCACCTGGATGTGATGGATGGGCGCTTTGTGCCGAATATTAGTTTTGGAATTCCAATCATTGAACATATTCGTAAAGCAACGACAAAGATCTGCGATGTGCATTTAATGATTCTTGATCCCGGCAATTACGCAGAAGCATTTAAAAAAGCCGGCGCGGATATTTTGTCCATTCACCTGGAAGCATGTCCCAACCTGCATCGCAATATACAACAGATCAAAGAGCTGGGTATGAAAGCAAGCGTAGCCATCAACCCGCACACACCGGTTTCCTTGTTGCAGGATGTGCTTGGCGATATCGATATGGTGTGTATGATGAGTGTGAACCCGGGCTTTGGTGGTCAAAAATTTATTCCACATACGCTAGAAAAAGTAAAAGAATTGCGCCGTATGATCGAACAAAAAAATCTCTCTGTAATCATAGAAGTGGATGGAGGTGTAACACTTGAAAATGCTTCATCTATTTTGGAAGCTGGAGCGGATGCATTGGTTGCAGGTAGTAGTATTTTTCATACAAAAGAACCATTCGCAACAATTACTGAGTTCAAAAGATTGTAAAATTTTTATTGAAGATTATTAAACCCTTCCTAAAAAATAACTTAGAGGTGTGCGTTTGCTTATAAAAAAAACTTCAAAATATAAATACAAATGCACAAATCCTCAAAAATCCACATGGAACTTTACCTGCGCCAAATGGAGCAGTTGA
>JBDTAN010000343.1:0-3833 GCA_039924585.1 Chitinophagaceae bacterium
AATATCAACCAGGATGAAGAAGTGATGGTTCCCTCCATGATCACACAGCCATTCGTAGAAAATGCTTTATGGCATGGCTTACGCAATAAACCGAAGAAACAATTTTTGAAAATTATTTATGCAGAAACAGAGAATAAATTATCAATTACTATTACTGATAATGGAATTGGAAGAGCCGCAGCTGAAAAAATAAAACAGGAGAAACTGGGTATGGACCAGCATGAATCAAGAGGAACAATCTTGATGCAAAACCGCCTTTCTATTTTGGAAAGACAACTCAACATTGAAATTGATTTAACAATAACAGATGAATTGGATAAAGAAGGCAAAGCTGCCGGAACAACAGTTCATTTAATGTTTCCCAACAATCTATAAAAATTTTAAAACGAACATAATGATTAAAATTCTGATCGTAGATGACGAAGCTTCAGCAGGAAATATTTTAGAAGTGTTGATAAAAAAATATATAACTGCCGAAACAGAAATTGTGTATTGTGACAATGTAAAAGACGGGCTTCAATGGATACAAACATTCAACCCTTCATTAATTATGCTGGACATTGATATGCCCGTGATGAATGGTTTTGATTTGTTAAGTATGACGCCCGAAAATAATTTTGATGTAATTTTTACTACAGCGCATGATCACTATGCAATCAAGGCAATCCGTTTTAGCGCACTTGATTATCTTTTAAAACCGATTGACGTTTTTGAATTACAAACAGCAATTAACAAACATATTGAGCGGCAAAAAAATGGTAACCGGCCTTTATTAATTAATAATCTTATACATAATCTTCACCAGTCAAATAGTTCCGAATTTAAATTGGCATTATCTACCACAAAAGGTGTTTTCTTTTATGCACCTGCAGAAATCTTATACTGTGAAGGGGAAAATAATTATACGCAATTTGTTTTTTCTACACATAAACCTGTCATGATTTCTAAAACACTTGGAGAGTTTGAAGACCTACTGGAGGAATATGGTTTTTTACGTATTCATAAATCATATCTCGTGAATAAAAACTTCGTAACTTCCGTAAACCGCGATGGAGATATCACTATGGTCGATGGCAGATCATTACCTATTTCACGTAGAAGAAAAGATGGCATTATGAATAGTTTAAAAGGTGTAAAAACAAGCGGGTAAAATTTCTAATCATTTAAACTTATTCGTTTCCAATTTTAAATCCTGTATAAATTATAAGTTGTTGTTTTATATAAATATTTGCCAGTGACAACACTGACAAAGTCTAGTAATTAAATTGTATAGTTCTACATTTATTTTCTTACAAAGAAAGTATAGGCCCTACAATTTCCATTTCGTTGTCGGCAAAAATTTTTGACATTTCTTCTTTTGTTGGTTCGTGATCCAACGCAGCCATGGTAATAAAAAAGTTTTCCATTTTACCTGCAGGTTGAAAAATTACCAACGTCTTTCCTTTCTCAGAAATTTGTGTCCAGGCATGCGGAACTTTTAAGGGCAAAAAAATACTTTCACCGGCAGATAAATGAAATTCCTCATCGCCTGCCTTAAAAAAATAATCGCCTTCTTCTACAAAGAAGATTTCATTTTGAAAATGATGCACATGCAGCGGTGTCCCTTTTCCCTGCGAAATGGATGTTTGTTCAAACACAGCCATTCCTCCATCATTATCAGCACCTGAAATTTTTACATCCAAAATATTTGCGTTTACACCTTTCAGTTTTATATGGCCATGTATTCTGCCTTCGCCTTTTCCAACTTTAAATGCTTTTCCCGCGTCCATATTAATTTTTTTATTTTTTGCAAAAATGTGCATTGGTGTCAGCGCCGCTATAAATAAGCTAAAAAGAAATTTGTTTCTTTTCATGTGTAGTTTTTAGTTTAGCGAAATGATGCATGGCTTCCATGTTAATAGAAACCAGTTAGTTTAAATCTACATTCAAATTTAATTGAATTAAAATTTAAAAGAGCAAATAAAAAAATTTAAATCACTCTATAAATGGTTCATTATTCCCCAAACAAAAAACCCCGTATCCGGGGTTTTTCAAAATAATGAGAACTATATAGGAGGAGTAATTAGCCAAATAAACCACCTTTCTTCAAAGTCTTAAAGCCTTCGCCAATTTTAAAACCATTCTGGTAAATCTGTATTTTATAATTTCCTGTCTGGTATTTTCCTGCTTCCGGTTTCCAGTCGAAACTTACCGGTGTTAATTTACCTTGTTCATACTGTACATTTACTTTACTGGTAAACACTTTATCACCGGCATCACGTGTAGTGAAAGTACCGCTGCCATTTCCGGGAATGGTAATCGGGTTACCATCAGGCGCCGTAACAATTACATATAAATCTTTTGATCCACTTGGCGCGATCCTGTTTTCATCCAGGTCAAATGATATGCGGAAAATATCTGTTTTTTTCGCCGTAGTAGTTGTTTTTTCTTTGCCACTATTTTTAATATCAATTGCTGCAATATTTATATTAGATGCATGTAACGTAGAAGCTACATCTACAACGGCGGCTTTCTGTGCATTCGTTGTAGCAAGGTTTTGTTCTACTACTTGTTTTTGTGAAGACAAGGTATCACGCTCCGTTGTTAGTTGCTGATTAGAAGATGTGAGCACCTGGTTTTGTGCCTTCAACTCTTCGAGTTGTGTAAGTAAATCAGAAATCTTTCCATTCAATTGTGCGATCATGGATTTCGCTTTTGAAAGGTCTGCATTTTTCTTACCGAGCTCAGATTTAATATCCGCTTTTAATTTATCTATTTCAGTTTTCCGGTCATTCAATGCACCGGTTAATTCTGTATTGCTTCCTGCAAGTGAATCCATACGGGCGAGTGCTGCATTATATTCCAATTGTACAGAACTGCGTGCGGAATCAACGCTTGAATATTGTGTTTGCAATTCAGTGATGGTGCCTGAAGATTTATTCTTGTCATAGATGAGGTAACCCCATGTACCTAATAATGCAAATACGAGTATTGCATATATAATTTTTCTATTATCTTTAGGGGGCTGGGATGCAGGCTGATTTGGTGAGCCTGTGGAAGGATAATTTGAATAACTCATTGTTTGTTGTTTGATTAATAATTAAAAATGTTTAGTATGAACAGCCATTCCATTTTTGACCTATTCTTCATAGATATCGAAACAGTGCCCGTTTCACCGGCATTTGATCAACTTCCTGAAGAATGGAAAAACCTCTGGGCGGACAAGATTTCCAAAACCATGCCAGAAAATTCTACACCAGAAGAAAGTTGGTTGCAACGTGCGGGCATCTTTGCGGAGTTTGGAAAAGTTGTTTGCATTTCAACAGGTTATTTCGTGCTGCATGAAAATGGGCACTTGGAATTCCGTGTAAAAAGTATTTTCGGTGAAGATGAAAAGGACTTGTTGCAGGAATTTAATATGCTTTCACAACAACTTTTAAAACATAAAAAATACTTTGAATTTTGCGGTCATAATATTCGCGAATTTGATATCCCATATCTCTGCCGAAGAATGCTTATTAATGGCCTTGAACTGCCGCCGTATCTTTTTATCCAGGGCGCAAAACCCTGGGAAGTAAAAATGGTGGACACTTTACAATGGTGGAAATTCGGTGATTATAAAAATTTTATTTCATTAAATTTACTAGCGCATGTCTTAAATATTCCAACATCCAAAACAGATATAGATGGCAGTAAAGTACAGGAAGTATATTACGTAGATCATGATTTGCCGCGCATTGCAGCCTATTGCCAGCGCGACGTGGTAGTGGTGGCCAATATTATTTTGAGGTTTAAAAATATGCCCATCCTGGATGATGCATCCGTCACTATTGTAAACTGATTTATAATTTTTT
>JBDTAN010000344.1:0-5447 GCA_039924585.1 Chitinophagaceae bacterium
GTTTAGCTACATTTTCCCTGGCTTTTGTGATCATTGCCGGCGTGAAATCCACACCAATCACTTTACCGGTTTCTCCAGTTTCGGCACGCGCAATGAAGCAATCATTACCCGCACCGCTGCCCAGGTCAACTACCGTATCGCCTTTTTTTATTTTGGCGAAAGCCGTTGGCAGTCCGCATCCCAGGCCGAGATCTGCATCCGGGTTATAACCTTTCATGTCCGTATAATCATCTGTCATGATGTTATATACTTCCTCGGAACAACAACCCGAACCACAGCAGGAGGACTGATTGGTTTCTTTATCCTGTAAAGCGATTTCGCTGTATTTGCGCTTTACGATTTCTTTTAAATTTTCTGAATTTTCCATGTTTATTTTATTTTAATTTTATTTTCAAATTATGATCAAGACAGCCGCCGCCTTGTCTCCCGACAAGCAGCTAAAAAAAAAATTATTTCAATAATTCAATGCTCATACTACTATTCATTTCAAAATGTTTTTAATTAACAACAATTATTTTTCTTCAATATTTTCCCGGAGACATTTTCAAAATAAGCCAGCACACGCGCGATCATTTTTTCATCCACACAATAGCAAATAGAATTACCTTTCACATTCCCTTTTATTAATCCCGCGTTTTTCAATTCGCGGAGATGCTGGGAAATTGTGGGTTGAGCCAAGGGCAATTCATTGACAATATCCCCGCAAATGCAAGTATTTACTTTTATTAAGTATTCCATGATAGCAATACGAGCCGGATGTCCCAATGCTTTGAAGAGAATAGCCATTTGATTTTGCCTGGCAGAGAAATGTGCTGTTTTTGTAGCGCCCATGTTTAAAGTTATATTGCAATATTACGATGAAGAATTGAAATTCCAAATATTTTCATTATATTTTTTAATTGTTTTAAGACAATCTGAATTTTGCAAATTCTTTTACTGATTGAATGTACCACAGGCGATAAAAAATCAGGTAAACTTTTTAAACTCATCGCCCCTGCGGAGACGATGCTTCACTAAAATTTATTTGTCTGCCAGCATAGCAGTCAAAGCACATGTTACAAGCAGTGCGATTTCTGTCCAAGCGAATGCCATTCATGTTCGATTTCTGTCATTAAAAGAGCGTTGTCAAACTGAACAGATCCTTTGGGAAATATTTTCTCGTCTTCAAAAAAACTTGATTGAACATTTGTTACATGTAAGGGCTCAACTTTCCAATTGAAAATTTCTAATTTTAGTCCTTCTAACTTGTCGCCATTAGGGGAATATCCCATTGCTCCGCCTTCAAAAAATTTAGAAGCTTCGTCAAGGGATTCAAAGATTGAACTTTCGTTAAATTCTGCAGCTTTGTTTCCGTCAACTGAAATAGTTGTACCGTCCGAACTTTTAAATGCAATATGATAATTATCGTTTTCTTCTTTTACATCAAACTTTGCATGAAAGTGTCGCCCTGGAAAAATGCGGCCACCTGCAAGCGTGTTTAAGTATGATGATGTGTCACGGCGTGGAATGAAAACACCTTCCTTGGTTTCACCATTCTCTGTCCACACAACTGCAATTCGATGTGCTCCATTTTCTGATGAAATACCTACAAAGTTTGGAAGCCCTTTCGGTCTGATATGTTTCAGCCTGATTAAACAAATTCCAGCAATGGCCTTGCCTTTATAGATTTTTGGCCGGAACACGGCCGGTAAAATTTTTTGAATAACTCCTGGGTCAATAGCGAAGTTGACTAAAACCCGTCTTTCAATAATTCCTTCTATGTTTGGAATTTTCATTGCGGTTGATTTTTGGCATTGCCACCAACAGGCAAATTTATATTATAACACGCCACCCATCAAAAATATCATAATGGAAAATCATGTATTTATCGTTCTACTTTTTCAATTGTTTTTAGGACAATCGGATTTTTCTGCAAAATCTTTTCCTTTAGTATTTGAGAGGACAATAAACGATAAAAAAATAAGGTAAATATTTTAAATTCATCATCCCTGCGGAGACGATGCTTAAATAAAAAAATGAACAATCTTCTTTTTTCCAAACAAATGCAAGTAAAAGAAAACATTTGGTGTGAATGAAAGAAATTACATTTACAGGTTGGCTATTCTGTCAGCACAAATAAATAACGATAATGAATATTAGTAAAAGTTTTTCAGTTGCCACTATGCTGTTGGTTGTTTTAATGACTGGCTGCAAAAAGGAATCATTGCAGCAACCTGCAATATCGCCTTCAGACTCATCCTTATCCGAATTTCAATCACCGGAAGTATCTTCATTGACATCCGTCAAACTTGGGCTTGCCGGGAGTTTTACTATTCTTTCTAAAACAGGAATTACTGATGTATATCCATCAGTTATTACCGGCGATGTTGGTTCAAGTCCCATCACTGGAGCAGCCATTCTGTTGACCTGCCCTGAAGTAAGTGGAGCAATATATGCGGTAGATGCTGCAGGCCCGAATCCATGTAGCATTCCTAATGCAAAAAGGTTAACCACCGCCGTAGGTGATATGCAAACTGCCTATAATGATGCAGCCGGGCGTCCTAATCCTAAGTATTTGAATTTGGGAGCAGGAAATATCGGTGGGAAAACGCTTAGACCAGGTTTATATAAATGGACAAGTGCGCTGCTCATTCCATCAGATATTACAATTTTTGGAAGAAACACGGATGTATGGATTTTCCAGGTTGCAGGAACCCTTGATGTGAGTTCTGCAGTTAAAATTATCCTGAAAGGCGGCGCGCAATCAAAGAATATTTTCTGGCAGGTAGCAGGTACTGTTACATTAAAAACGACAAGTCATTTTGAAGGTACTATCCTGGCAAAGAAGGATATTAATTTGCGTACAGGTGCATCAATAAACGGAAAACTGCTGGCACAAACTGCAGTAACATTGCAGAAAAGCACTGTAAAAAAACCATAATAGAAAAGAAGTATTTTTTTTAAACAACACTCAACGGTTTCGGCGTTGCGCAGGCGGGATTTTAAAATTCCGTCTGCCGCAACTGTTGCCGATTGAAAATATGTTTATGCAATAATAAAAACGCAAGTATGTATGAGCCGAATTATTGTTCAGCCAGGCCATCAAAAAGTTGAAATTTTATTTGGGTTTTTGCACAGTTCATTTTGTGCGTTCGTGCACTTTACTTTACATTTAATTCTTTTAATTTTGTAACTACAAATTCAAAAGCTCCTTCTACAGATTTGTCTGCAGCACACCATTGTAATGCAAAGTGTCCAAATTTTGGTTGAATGAAGAATGGCGAAACAATTCCTGCCTTAATTAATTTTTTACTATACTCCTCTCCATCACTTCTTATTGGGTCAGTTTCTCCAACTACAATAATTGTCGGCGGTGCTTTTGAAATATCTTTGGATAAAAGGGGTGATATTCGAATGTCATCAGCACTGTCTGTATCGTTTAAATACCAGTCAATAAAATAGGGGTATCTTTTATAAGAAACGAAACCTTTGGCAAGGTTTAGCGCAGGAATCACAAGTACTTCAGCGATAACCGGTATAGGATTTTTATCTATAGCATTTACTAAACAAATTGATGCTGCTAATTGCCCTCCTGCACTTTCGCCCATCACTATCAATTTTCCATTTCCGTTTAATTCTTTCATGTTTGCATAAATCCATTTAAAAACCAAGTAAGTATCATCAAATGGTATTGGAAATTTATGTTCTGGAGGACGCCTGTAATCTACCGCAATGACTATAGCTTGTAAAGTGTTAGTAAAATAGCGGCAAACGTTATCATGCGTTTCCAGGTCGCCAGCTACCCAACCGCCGCCATGCACATAATAAACTACGGGCAGGGAAATATTAGAACTCGGCTTATAAATTCTGATATGTATTGAATCTTTCCCATTAAGGACAAAGTCATTTTTTATGGAAGCAACAGATTCAGGAGTCACTTTTAAATCTGCAATGCTTTTCGAAATTGCTAGACGAATATCATCCGGGTTTGCCTGCGCATAACCAAACGAGTGACATAAAATAAGCAATGAAAAAATAATATATTTCATAAAAAGTCAAATTAATATCAAAATAACGAAATGCCAAAAAGCAAGATACACAACGTGCAAATTTATATTATAATACACCATCCATTAAAAAATATCCTAATGAAAAATCCAACATGTATCATTATATTTTTTCAGTTGTGTTTAGGAACGCAACAATTATATATTATAACGCTTCACCAAACTTTCTTAAACTTAATTTACCTGTTGTAAGGATATTCATTGATCCAGTGAAAGCCACGATTAATCAATCTCATGTTATTAAAATCAATTTTTTGCATTTCTATATGCACAGAATCATCGTTTAATTTACCGGTAAAAACAATATGCGTTGCATCAGGATTGAAATAGTGAAGTGTTGATTTATGAGTCGTGTCTGAATTCCTAAAAAGTAGTATAGTTTTAGTGGTGGTATCCGGCGTAAAGCTATAGCCCTTCACACTATCATTCATCATTTTTATGGTTGCATAATCAGCATACACCACCGTTAGTTGTTTCCATTGTAAAGTATCTGTTGCAAGCCGTGGCAATGTGTCTTTATTCTTTACAAATGTTGTTACATTATAAATCCCGAAGAGCGGCGTTTTTTGAGTTGCTGTATCTCCATATGATGTATACCCATCCCATGCGTTTGTTATGGTTGAATAGGAAACTGAAACAATTAATAAAACTTTTACAGCAAGCCAGGTGATCTTCATCCATCGTTTATGAAACTTTGGTTGCATGTTTACTGCCGGCACTGCTTTGTTTCTAAAAAAGAAATTAATGAGTCGATTCATATCCGGCACTGCAATAAAAATTGCCATCAACAATAAGTTGCTTGAAAAAAGTTTTACGGGCACATCATAACAAAAATTCATTGCCACGATATTACTTAAAACAGTCATGCAAAATAATGCACCAAAAGTGGTGGTCTTTCTAAACAAAAGCAGGAAACCACCAATCGTTTCTGCTAAGCCGGTAAACACATTGAAGGCTGTAGAGTAACCCATGAAATTCCATAAAAGTCCCATGGGACTTGAATCTCCATACGTTTTGGTTAAGCCCATGAACGGAAAAGGAAATTGTGTTTTGATGATTTTATAAAAGCCATAGCTCATCATTGTAAATGCAAGATAATAGCGCACATACACCATTATCCAGTACAAAAGCAAGTCATAACTTTTTCTTTTCCTGTCTGCAATGGACCAGATTATGGCAGCGATAATTGCCAAAAATGCAAATAGAAATAATTGCACATAATTGTACGTTGTATCTCCGCTGCCATTTGGCATTACTGTTATTGGATAACTCACATGCAACATATTTTTACCTGCCCATGGTACAAGCAAATCCCAAATCCCATTTAACCATGTAAATAAGGTATCGGTGAATGGAATAAAACCGATGGGGAAAGGGATTATGTAAATGAAGAAATAGGCA
>JBDTAN010000345.1:0-2741 GCA_039924585.1 Chitinophagaceae bacterium
TACTGGAATATTTCCAGGCAGATGGCATTGATTTAGATTGGGAATACCCGGTAATCTCCGGCTATCCCGGGCATTTATTTCAGCTGGGCGATAAAGAAAATTTTACTCAATTACTTCAATCTTTGCGCAAAAAACTGGGCAACAAATATGAGATCAGTTTCGCAGCCGGCGGTTTCAAAAATTTCCTGGATTCTTCTGTGGAATGGGGAAAAATTGCACCATTGGTGGATAAAGTTAACCTCATGACGTATGACCTTGTGAATGGTTTCAGCACGGTCACCGGCCATCATACGCCACTTTATTCCACGCCCGGGCAAATAGAATCTACGGATCATGCAGTTCAATATTTAGAAAGTATAGGTTTTCCAAAAAATAAACTGGTTATAGGTGCGGCTTTTTACGCAAGGGTATTTGATGTTTATAAAAGTGAAAATAACGGGCTTTATATGCCCGGCAAATTTAATCATGGCATATCTTATAAAGATTTTGACACTGTGGCATTAATAAAACAGGGATTTATTTATTACTGGGATTCTACTGCCGATGCGCCTTACATGTATAGCGAGGAAAAAAAGCAATTGATTAGTTTTGATGATGCCCATTCCATCTTTTTAAAGACGAAATACGCATTGGATCAGCAGTTGAATGGAATTATGTTCTGGCAGTTAGAAGATGATAAAACAAAAAATGGCTTGTTAGAAGTTATTCATAAAGCGTTGAAAGATCAATAATTTTGATTAATTTTTTATTGAAGTTGATAAAGAATTTGTAAATCCCCTTTATTTTACTTATCTTAACTGCAATATCTGTGATCTGATTATTTCTGGCATTGTTTTAGATTATTAGAGCACAGTACATTTTTAATTAAAATAAAATTTCAACTCATGAGCAAGCAAAAATTATTAGCCGGAATATTACTCGGCGCAGCGGCAGGAGCCGTTTTAGGTATTTTATTCGCACCGGATAAAGGAACCGAGACCCGTAAGAAAATTGCAGACAAGAAAAATGACCTTACAGGTAAAGTGAAAGATTCTTTCAATGATTTTATAGATGGTGTTTCTGAAAAAGTGGAAAGCACTAAAAACACAATGAATGAATGGAAAGAAAAAGGCAAAGACAAATTAAACAGCCTTCGTTCTAAAGCTGAAGAAGTTTCATAAAACCAGCAATGGTTTGTATAAAAAAAGAGAAAACAAATGTTTTCTCTTTTTTTATACAGTTTATTTTTAAATAAATTTTAGTGTACAACCTTATCCACTATGCTTATTAGCGAGGCATAAAGATCCTGCCTGCCTTTATTATTTAAATTATATGTCATTAAAAAAGCGCAATAATGATGCGTATAATCTACCCACGGAAATGAACCAAAAAGTCCGGGACTGCTATAAAAATTATTAACCGAATCGACTTTCATTAACCATTCTCCAAAACCGTAACCGGCTATTTTTGATTCATCCGGGGAATGGATAACTTTTACATCGGGTGTGATGCGATTTACCTGCATAGCTTTTATGCTTGCAACGCTTAAAATTATTTTACCTTGATATGTTCCATTATTTAAAATCATTTCTAAAAAATGGAGATAATCATTTGCTGTAGAATTAGCTCCACCTGCCGGCAATGGAACTTTTCCCTGTCCAAAATCTGTTTGTTGCATGTCCAATGGCTTTGCGATTCGTTCTGCAAAAAGTGTTTTAAAATCTTTACCACTTATTTTTTCTATAACGGCTGCCGCAATTTGTAAACCTACATTACTGTAATGAAATGATTTCCCCGGGGCTGATTCCATGGGTAAGGCCGCAATGCGTTGAATTGCTTGCGCCATATTTTCGGAAGTTACGATTTCTGTTATACCTTCTTTTAATTCAGGCGCTTTGATGCCCGTAGTGTGTGAAAGGCATTCCGTTATAGTTATATTTCCTTTTCCATTTGCTGAAAGTATGGGTAAAAATTTGCCAACTGTATCTTCCAGATTTAATTTACCTTCATCAATAAAAGTCATAACCAGTGCGGCACTCAGCCATTTACTGCAACTTGCAATAGGCATTTTTTTATCTGCAGTAAAATCCCCCAGATCCACTTTATTTTTCTGTGAACCTGACATTGTAGAAAAAGCAGATTGTTGTGCCGGTGTCATCATATTGATTGCCTGATCATATATTATTTTGTCATTTTTAAAAATGACAAGTACCGACCTTCCGCCCATTTCCCCGGTATTGTTTTGAAGCCATTCAGTGACGTTGGAAAAGTCCTGGGAGAAACAAGTGAAACTCAATAAAAAGCTCAGACATAAAATTGTAATGAACTTCATTTTTGAGGAAATGAATGACATGTTTTTTTCTCCCTAAACGTTTACTTCAAGTAAATAAGTATTCCAGTTAGAAAGAAAAAAATAACCTGAGGTTAAAATTTCTTTTGATTAATTAAACCTGTCAAACCCTTCTATTTTCCGATATGGTTTTTTGAAAAAATCTCCAACCACTTCATTAAACATATCTTTATAAACGATAGGCGTGGAGTGACCTGATGCAGGTAAAATCCATAAATAAGATTTAGGAATTGATTGCGCGATCAGCATGGTATGTTCAGTCCGGATCACATCATGATCACCACCAATAACGAGCACGGGGCATTTGATCTTTGCTAAATCTGCAGTAGAAATATGTGGCGCATTTGACAGGAGGTTCATCAATTTTAATTCATTTTTCACCTCAGCATTTTGTTGCATATGCTTTACAGTA
>JBDTAN010000346.1:0-2901 GCA_039924585.1 Chitinophagaceae bacterium
CCAGAACCAATCCGGCATCCAGGAAAATGGTTTTGGAAAAGTATTTACAATGCCCCAATCACCATCACCCGCTACCTGGCAACCAATTCTTCCCAGGCCATAAGCCAGCATTAATGCAGGCGCTGCAGCATCTGCAATTTTTATAAAAGGAATTTTCCTTTTTGAAAAATAATACCATAAAACCAATGTTGCAACAATCAAACCTCCATAAAAAGTAAGTCCGCTGGGTGATATTAGATTGCCAATAGGATCTTGTATAAACCGGTTCCAATTTTCTAAATTATCAAAAATTTTGGCTCCAACAAAACCAGCTATTGCTGAAATAATAACGATATCGCCAACACGATCGCTGGGCCAAATGCGCACAATTTTTTCAACAGGTTTTGAAGTTTTGCTTTTATTTTTTTCCCGCCATTTCAGCCAGGCAACAAATAAACCAAGGCCGATTCCTGCGAGCCAGCTTCCTTGTGATGAAAAAATAAAACCCTGCGGATTATCCAATGCGCCGGGAAGAATGAGTACCCCAATTATTTTAAAACCAAAAATAAAACCCAGGAAAAAATTCAATACTAGTTCCGGCGTTTTTGCAGGTGCACCCGTAATTTCTTTACTTTCTATATATGTAAATTCTCCCCGTGCTTCTTTGCGTTTCAATTCTTTCGTAAGCACCCAGGCCGCTACCAGGAAAGAAAGTGCCACAAAAAATCCGAAGGAATTTACAATCTTCAAAAAAGGAATGTCAATATGAAAAAGGTCCTTGAATAAATAATATAAATTTGGATACATGTTTTTATCTAAGCTGCAATGTTAGGAAAAAATAAGACTGTATTTATTATACCTCATATAGAATTAGAAATTATTGAACGTACGAACACGGTTTATTTTCAGGTCGCGCAGTACTCCTGATTTTGGATTAAGCGTAATACTAAAGGATTTGAACTGCCCAACCTGTACATTGATCGCCATTTGCCAGCAGTGCATATCTCGTGTAAGATAGAGGCTCACAGCTTGAATAGTTCCTGATTTAAAATCAAAATAGGTGCCACCACCCAGTTTCCATTTTGGCGATAAACTAATATCGCCATCTAATCTTAAAGTGGAATTAACCTGCGTGATAAAACTACGCAAATCCGGCGCCAGTGCACGATACAGGTTTAATGAATAAGAAAGGTTCAAAGACCAGGAATTATTAAAATCAACAAATTCCGTGGGATTATTCCGGATATAATCCAGTTCAGCCTGTTGTTCATCACCCGTAAGTGTGGGATCAACAGGCAAGCGGTCTGAGTCTGGGCGTTTATCTTTTGCTTTGCTTTTTAAGTTCGTGGAAATCGCAATATTTCCGCCGGTAAAACGCCCGACCTTTCCATCTTTCCAGAGTAATTGATTAATGCGCCTGCCCAATGTATCCACTTTATATGGATCAATGGAAGCATTGCCCGTAATATTTATTTTGTTTAATAAATTACTGCGCAATGAAATATTGAATGGCGACCAGTTCAGGCTATCCGCAATAAAATTATATCCGCCCGTAAATCCCAATCCGTCTATGAGCCGGACTTTTTTAACGCCACCACTTTCATCATCAGTAGAATCTTTTCCGCGCACTTTCATTTCAAAAAGATTATCAATACCAAAACTCATTCCGCCAAAACGCACTTCACTGAATGAACCTATAACACCACCATCCAGTTTTGAAAAACGATAGATGTTTCCAAGTGTATCAATTTGCACATCAGAATAATATTTACTTACAAGATCGGGTTTATAACTGATACTGAGAAAAGGTTTTATTTCATGCCGCAGCGCAATAATATGAGAATTTTTACCAAAATTATACGTACCAAAAATGCGCGTATTCAGGTTAATACCAAAGTTCATTTCCCGCGCCGTATAAAAACCGCGATTAATTACTGTGTCCACCTTTTTAAAAGAAGGATCCCATACGCGGTTGATCAATTGTCCATACCATCTTTCTTCGTAAGATATAGATGGGGCAATATTTACAGGCCCTAAGGAAGGTAAAGAAAGCGTTATAGGAATTGTATGATCTGCGCCCCATTGCGCGGTATCAAGCAGCCGTTTAAAATTAAAAGCAGAATCATAAAACGAAACCTGGTTGAGGAAAGTACCGTTATAAGAAATACCTAATTTCTCATACCATTTTGGTGTGCCAACCGCATCCTTTTTTTGAAATGGATAAATAGTGGATGCAGAAAAATTTACCGTAGGTAAACGAACATTTATCAAACCAAGATTATTGTTCTGGTCATGGTTGCCGGCGATACTTAAATTATATTTTCCCTCGTTCCAGGTCCGGCTCCAGGTAATGGATGAACTCAATTGGTTTTGATAATTCTGGAAAGCGTTATTCGGAATATATTGGTTAAATTTTGTACTACCCGCACGCACATTTGCCGTGAAAGATGTGCCCGGCCTGGATTTTGGATCAGTAGCATGATTCCAGGTAATGAAAAACCCAGAGGTTTCCGTAAATTCTGATGTAGATAAACCAGATGAATTTAAAATTTTTGTCTTTTGTAATTGTAGGTTAAAATTTCCGCGGTAACGGTAACGTTTATAATATTCAGGATTAATATCTAAATTCCATCCTCCATACGTATAAATATTAGCGCGCGTAATCACATCCCAGTTGTCATTGAACACTTTATAATAGCCAAGGCCTTCCAATCCAAGGCCAAAACTTTCATTGGAAGCAAATTGTGGTGCAAGTATTCCCGAATGCCTTCCACGGCTTAACGGGTAAATACCAAATGGTAAGCCAATGGGCAAAGGAACTCCTTCAAACTCAATAAAAGCCGGGCCACTCACCGCAATTTTATTATTAATAATCTTCAATTTCCGTGCACGGATATCAAAGTGTGGCGTATCAAGATTACA
>JBDTAN010000347.1:0-5602 GCA_039924585.1 Chitinophagaceae bacterium
AATGCCGCCAAGCAATATTTATTAAAAACAATAGAACATCTTGGTGGCGGAAATATTCAGGCCATCGTAAAAGAAGGTGATTTTGGAGAAATGATTCTGGATACAGCCAAAGAACTGGGCGCCGATATTATTGTAATGGGAACGCATAGCAGGCATGGGCTGGATAAATTTTTAATGGGAAGTGTTGCGGAAAAAGTGTTGCATAAAACAACGATTCCTTTATATATTATTCCAGTTGTAAAAGAGGCCGAATAAATGATGAATGAAAATAAAAATATATTCTATAATATTAAATATTTAGCATGGCAGAATATCTGGATGAAAGTCATATTGTAAAAATTATTTCTACAGAACATGTGACACATGATGTAAAAAAATTCACGCTCAGCAAACCTGAAAATTATCATTTTACCCCCGGCCAGGCCACGGATATTGTGATCAATCATCCTGCCTGGAAAAATGAACGCAGGCCTTTTACTTTTACAGGCTTAAATGAGTGGGAGCATGTTGAATTTACGATTAAAATTTATCCGCAACATAAAGGCGTTACGAATGAACTGGGTAAACTACAAAAAGGTGATACGCTTATCCTGCATGATGTTTGGGGCGCTATTCATTATAAAGGTGAAGGCACTTTTATCGCCGGAGGCGCTGGCGTTACACCATTCATCGCTATTTTCCGTCAACTGGAACAGGTAGGAAAAATTGGCAATAACATGCTTATATTTTCCAATAAAACGGAAAGCGATATTATTTTGAAAAGCGATTTTGAAAGAATGCTTGGTAAAAATTTTATCAATACAATCACGCAAGAAAAAAGTGAAAAATATGATCATCGTAAAATTGATGAAGACTACTTAAAAGAAAAGATCAGTAACCTTTCGCAATATTTTTATATCTGCGGTCCAGACCCGATGATTGAAAGTATTGTAACAGATTTGATGAAAATGGGCGTGGAGGAAAAGTGGATCGTAAAGGAAGAATTTTAATTTTTTAAGCGTATAAATTATTGGAGTTTATTTAAAATAAAAAAAGTAAAAAGAATAACATGACTAAAGATCCATTCAAAGTAAAAAAATTACTGACAACAAAGAAAGACACCTATACTTTTTATAGTCTTGCCGAATTAGAAAACCAGGGACATAATATTAGTAATTTACCTTTTTCCATCCGCATATTACTGGAGAATGCTTTGAGGAATTTTGATGATTTTGCAATCACGAAAGAAAATGTGGAAACCTTAATTAACTGGAAACCGGAAGGGTCTGATAAAGATATTCCATTCAAACCTGCACGCGTATTGATGCAGGATTTTACAGGTGTTCCGGCAGTTGTAGACATTGCTTCTCTTCGCGCCGAAGTAGCGCGTAAAGGAAAAAATCCCGATGAAATAAATCCGTTGATCCCGGTTGATTTAGTGATTGATCATTCTGTGCAGGTGGATTATTTTGGAACACGTTATGCGTATAAAAAAAATATGGAAGAAGAATATGTGCGCAATCATGAGCGCTATTCTTTTTTAAAATGGGCGCAAAAATCTTTTAATAATTTTAGTGTGGTACCTCCCGGAATGGGGATTTGCCACCAGGTAAATTTAGAATATTTATCAAAAGGAGTGATCGAAAGAAATGGTGAAGTATTCCCGGATACATTGGTCGGCACGGACAGTCATACACCAATGGTAAATGGAATTGGCGTAGTTGCCTGGGGCGTTGGCGGTATTGAAGCGGAAGCGGCAATACTTGGACAACCAATTTATTTTATCACACCACAGGTTATTGGCCTCAGGCTGAAAGGTAAGCTGCCATTGGGTTCTACAGCCACAGACCTTGTATTGAATATTGCAGAACTTTTACGCAAGTATGGTGTTGTTGGAAAATTCGTTGAAGTTTTTGGCCCGGGACTGGATAATCTTTCTGTACCTGACCGTGCAACGATTGGAAATATGTCACCTGAATTTGGTTGTACAATTACCTATTTCCCGATTGATGATAAAACGCTTGAATATATGCGTAAGAGCAATCGCAGTGAAGAGCAGATAAAATTGGTCGAAGATTATTGCAAAGCAAATATGCTCTGGCGTACAGGTGATGAAAATATTACATATACAGATGTGCTGGAAATGGATATGTCTTGCATAGAACCGACTGTTGCTGGTCCGAAAAGGCCGCAGGATAAAATACTTTTAAAAGATTTTAAAAATACATTTATTGATCTGCTGCATAAAAATTATGGGCGTAATTACATAAAAACAAAAGCTTTATCTCGCTGGTTTGATGAAGGTGGCGGTCAACCTACTGATGCCCCTGCAGCGATGCCACCACAAACTAAAATTGAAGAGAAGATTGAAAATGGCATGAAGAAAGTGTGGGTGACTTTAGGCAATGAAAAATTTGAAATCTCAGATGGAGCTATTGCTATTGCTGCTATCACTTCCTGTACCAATACATCCAATCCTTTTGTAATGATTGGTGCTGGGCTTGTTGCAAGGAAAGCACGTGAACGTGGTTTGGATATTAAGCCATGGGTAAAGCCTTCACTCGCACCGGGTTCAAAAGTTGTTACTGATTATCTTGAGAAAGCAGATTTACTCAAAGACCTGGAAGCATTACAATTTCATCTCGTGGGTTATGGTTGTACTTCATGTATTGGAAATTCCGGGCCTTTACCACCATACATCGCAAAAGCCATAGAGGATCATGATTTGGTGATGGCTTCTGTTTTATCGGGTAATAGAAATTTTGAAGCAAGGATTCATCCGCAGGTAAAAATGAATTTTTTAATGTCTCCGATGCTCGTGGTTGCATTTGCAATCGCCGGAAGAATTGATATAGATCTTATTAATGAACCAATCAGCTTTGACCCTAACCAGGAACCTGTTTTCCTGAAAGATATATGGCCAACTGATGTTGAAATAAATGAATTAATGAACAAGGTTCTTTCGCCACAGGATTTCGCTCATAGCTATGAAGAAATTTTTGAAGGCAATGAAAATTGGAAAAATTTAGTTGTACCTGAAGATAAATTATATCAATGGGATGCTGAATCTACTTATATCAAAGAAGTTCCTTTTTTTACCAATATATCCGATGAAGCAGAATCACTGAAAAATATTCATGCTGCAAGAGCATTGCTGGTGTTGGGCGACAGCATTACAACTGATCATATTTCGCCGGCTGGACAGTTCAATGAAAAATCTGCCGCCGGAAATTATTTGATCAATCGTGGTGTAGAGCGAAAAGAATTTAATTCCTATGGTTCACGACGGGGCAATGATGAAGTAATGGTACGTGGTACGTTTGCCAATGTGCGCATCAAAAATAAATTGGCTAAACAGGAAGGCGGTTATACCACATTTTTAAATACAGGAGAAGAAATGACTGTGTATGATGCGGCCATGAAATACAAGGAAAATAATACGCCGCTAATCGTTCTTGCCGGAAAAGAATACGGCAGTGGTTCATCCCGCGACTGGGCTGCAAAAGGAACTTTTTTGTTAGGAATAAAAGCGGTTATCGCAGAAAGTTATGAACGCATTCATCGCAGCAATCTGGTAGGAATGGGTGTATTACCATTGGAATATAAGAAGAATGAAACTGCTGAATCATTGGGTTTAGTAGGTACAGAAAAATTTTCTATTTTAGGAATTGAAGAAAATTTATATCCATTAAAAGAATTAGAAGTGATTGCAAAAAAAGCAGATGGAACTGAAATTAAATTCAAAGCAATCGCACGTGTTGATTCTGCTATTGAAATTGAATATTATAAACACGGTGGAATTTTGCAATATGTGCTGAGAGGTTTTTTGAAGGAAGCGTAAAATATTTTATTTTAATTTCTCTTTATATCAACAATGAGCTGCATATTAACTATTAGCGGAAAAAATTTTGATGTAGATGCTTTCATAGGAGCTACCAAACTAAGACCTTATAGAAAAAGTTACAAAGGAAACCTCAAGTTTAAAAACAAACCTGATGGTGAGAAATTGTCTTTTTCGTCAATTTCATTTGAAACAAGTAAAGCAAATTTTGACAATTTAAAAAAGCAAATTGAAGATACCATACGTTTTTTAAAAAGGAACAAGTATAAACTTTTACATATTACATTTACAAAAGGAATAGACCATGCAATTTTAAACTTTGGAATTGACTTAAGAATTGATAGGAAAAATATTTTTATTCAGTCGGACATATTTCCAACACTACTTTTAAAACTTGCAGGTGAAGTTAGTTTGGATATAGAACTTTCAATTTATCCCAATGACTTAGAAACTATACTTAAGAAAAGATATAGAAAAACAAAAAACTAAAACAGGAAAATTCAAAAATAAAAGTTTGGTATATTACAAATATCCATTAAATATTTCCTGCAATTCAGTTTCAGAATGTACCAATACTTCCCGCGCTTTACTACCCTGGTTTTTTCCCACAATACCGGCCATCTCCAGTTGATCCATCAAACGACCGGCACGATTGTATCCCAGCTTCATACGTCGTTGTAATAAAGATGTACTACCAATCTGGTTTTGCACGATCAATCGCGCCGCATCTTCAAATAATGCATCACGATCACTCATGTCCACATCCTTTCCTTCGAGTTCTTTTTCATCCACATATTCCGGTAATAAAAATGCATCGGGATACCCGCGCTGGTTGCCAATAAATTCACAGATATTTTCTACTTCCGGTGTATCTACAAATGCACATTGAAGCCGCGTGAGTTCCCCATTATAACTAATGAGCATATCCCCTTTTCCAATCAATTGTTCCGCGCCGCCAACATCCAAAATAGTGCGGCTGTCAATTTTTGATGAAACTTTAAACGCGATCCGTGCGGGGAAATTCGCCTTAATTGTTCCCGTAATAATATTTACAGAAGGCCTTTGCGTAGCAATGATCAAATGAATACCTACCGCCCGTGCGAGCTGTGCTAAACGTGCAATGGGCAATTCAATTTCTTTACCGGCCGTCATAATAAGATCAGCAAATTCATCTACGACTAAAACGATGAAAGGCAGGTACTGATGGCCTTTCAGCGGATTCAATTTTCGCTTAATAAATTTTTCATTGTATTCGCGGATATTTCTGCAACCGGCTTCTTTCAGCAAATCATAGCGGTTATCCATTTCAATACATAAAGCGTTTAATGTATAAACTACTTTTTTTGTATCCGTAATAATGGATTCTTCTTCGCCGGGCAGTTTTGCTAAAAAATGTTTTTCAATAACGCGGTATAAACTCAGTTCGACTTTCTTAGGATCTACTAAAACAAACTTTAATTGTGAAGGATGTTTTTTATACAACAATGAAACGAGTATCGTATTAATGCCGACAGATTTTCCCTGCCCTGTTGCGCCCGCCATTAATAAGTGCGGCATGCTCGCGAGGTCAACGATAAAATTTTCATTATCAATTTTTTTACCGATTGCGATCGGTAAAGAAAAACTATTATTCTGAAATTTTTCTGAAGCCAATAAAGTTTTCATACTCACAATACTCTTGCGCACATTCGGCACTTCAATACCAATTGTTCCTTTTCCCGGAATGGGCGCGATGATGCGAATGCCAAGCGCAGCAAGGCTTAGCGCGATATCATCTTCGAG
>JBDTAN010000348.1:0-3658 GCA_039924585.1 Chitinophagaceae bacterium
ACCCATATGTGTAAAACATGGTCTGATAAAAAAGGCTACAGTATCGTAATTGATTAATTTTAAGCTATCCACCGTATTTGTATAATCCGCATAATTAGCTGGAAATTCTTCTTTTAATTCATTAAACCCTTTTGCTTTTTTTAAATCAATTTTCAATTCCTTGTTGTTGATATTACAATGGATACTTTGACTAAATTTACTTTGTTTACATGCAAAAAAAATTTCAATTACAAAAACATAAAAAAGTAAACAATTAAACACTTTAAATTTTACTGTCATAATTTTACCTGAAACTTACCAATGAAGAAAGCGCATAACGCAGGTTTTTATAGGCCATCATATCTACTTTAATACTGCCAACAGCTATAGGGCTTTCTATACGCAAAGGCACATGGTTATTATCATCTGAAACCCATACAGTCATTTTTTCGCCGCCTTCAAAAATGGTTCCTTTTACAAGTAATGGCTTGAATTTGATGGCATTGAATTTTCCATAACGTGTCTTTACAGTTTCCTTTCCCAAATAACGGATATAGAGATTATAGACTTCATTGTCGAGGAACATGGAGAAAGGAATTTTATCGCCCACTTTATATTTATTGAAATCAATATTGCGCGCATAATAAATAGAACTCAACACATCCTGTACACAATTGGGCACTTTAAAAACACCATCATTGGTGATGGCTGTATTGGTCTGTTGATTGAATGCCACGTTCTCATTTTTTTTGTAACCGCCTTCATCCACACTCCGGATAAATTTTAAGGGTTGCAAATTAAGTGTATCAAAAAAAGTTTCATATCGGTCACGCACTTTAAATATCCAGTCATAGCTCGAGTTGGATCTTCCTGTTCCCGTGACATGGTACGCAGGTTTGTTGTTCAGGTTTTCTAATTTTACATTAAACTCTGCTGTTCCAGCATTTATATAAATACCGGCCACACTGTAAAATACATTAAAGGAAAGTGATTCGCCCGCAATAAATGCATGATTGCGGATGCCGCAGAAATCATCGCCAGCACTGAGATGTAAAGTAAAAATAATTCCGGTTATTAAGAGTACTAATTTCTTCATATTATTTATTTCTAAAAACACGCACACCCAGCATAAACAAACTTCCAAATATGGAAGGAATGATCAGGTTTACCAGCCAGATGCCGGTGGCCGTAGCAACAATTCCCAACGTATTGGCACTAATTATACCAAAAAGCTGTAACCCTGCTTCGCCCCTTAATCCTACATCCGCTAAAGGAATGGTGGGCAGTATCGCTAAGACCAAAAAAAGTACACATGTTGTGAAAACTGCATCCAGCCAAAAAACCTGTACATTAAAAATGTGTAGCAATAATAAATATTGTATCACAAAAACACAAAAACGTGTAACAGATAATAGGAGGATTTTTGTTAATTCTTTAGGATGAAAATCTTCTATACTTTCTATTAAATATTTATACTTATAAATAAACGGTACTTTTTCAATAATTGATGTAAGCCATGACAATTTATAATAAATCAATAACAATATTAAAGTGCCCAGGATGATCATATACATGATGCCATCCAACCAGAAAAGTGACAGGCCTTCAAATTGAGCAACGTTCTGCCAGGTATAATGCCGTAAATAAATTAATCCTGCAATGCCGGCAATAAAAGTAACCAGCACCTGGCTCATACTACCAACAATCGTGAGTGCAACAGAACGCAACCGGTTACCTTCCTTCATGTACACAATGCGGCCGGTATATTCGCCGATGCCATTGGGAAGAAATAATGAAAGGGATAATCCGGATAATACGGCGCGAAAGGCGCGGAATAAATTTAGTTTTTCAACTGGCCTGACAAGTATCTGCCATTTTTTTGCTTCGATGCCCCAGTTGGCTATCATGAGTGCGAATAAAAAAATTAAAGGCCATGTATTTTTTGATGAAAATGCATATTTCATCAATGCCTGCGATTGTTCCAGCGTGGCTTGCCCTTTTATTTTTTCATAGATAGAAACAGATAATATTATAAAGACCAGGGGGCCGATAATATAATTGAGTAATATTTTGTAGCGGCGCTTCAGCAGTTTTTTTTTAGACTTCTAGAATCTTTTTTTCAATGATGATGAAAACAAAAAATATTGCACAAGTTATACTTTTTTAAAAAGCCTGTAATTAATTATTGCAATATTTTTCAACCTTCATTTAAAAAAATAATAGACACTTGTAAAAGATGCTGTTTATTTTTTGCCGTTTTTCAATTCTTTTACTTTTTTCTGTGTCTCCATCATTTGTTCATACCTGTCCTGGAATTTGCTTTTTACTTTCGGCGCTTTACGCTTTTCATCAATTTTTGCCAGAATTTTTTCATGGTCAATAATATATGTCTGAATCACAAACTGTATCCCTAATGTAATGAGATTCGAAACAGTATAATACCAGGTAAGTGCAGAAGGCAAACGGTTAAAAACAAACAATAAAATGAACGGGAAAAAATACGGCATGTACTTCATGGCCGGGTTGCTTTGCTGCGGTGTCATATTGATATTATACAGCGAGATCATAAAACTCGTTGCTACAGCCGTTAGGGTAAATAAACTTACATGATCGCCAAAACCCAGCGGAACAGTAAAAGGTAAATGAGCAACGACATCATAACTGGACAAATCTTTTGCCCACAAAAATGGTTGCCCGCGCAGCGAAATATTAGAGCTGAAATAACTATATAGAGCAAAGAATATGGGTATTTGTAAAAGTGCCGGAACGCAACCACCAAGCGGGTTTACGCCAGCTTCGCGGAAAAGTTTCATTTGCTCCATTGCATACCCCTGCTGGTTATCGCCAAATTTTGCTTTTAATGCATCCAGTTCTGGTTTCATCACGCGCATCTTCGCACCACTCAGATAACTTTTATACGTAAGCGGTGAAGTAACCAACCTGATCAATAAAGTCAGTAATGCGATCACCCAGCCATAATTTCCAATAAAAGAAGCGATGAAATTAAACACTGGCATGATGAATCCGCGGTTGATATATTTTACGAAAGAAAATATTCCACTTCCCAGGTCCACTATATTTTCCATGCCATTATTATACTTTTTCAGCAGGTCATAGTTATTTGGCCCATAATAAAGTTGCATCGGAATAGTGGCCATAGAAGCTGGTGGCACTTGTACTTTGAGGCTTGCTTTTGCCGTGAACAATTCTGCAGTTGTATCCGGCAGTAAAGTCATTTCAGCTTTGCCCGCGGCAAATTTATTTTTAGCCAGCAATGTGCTGTTGAAAAATTGTTGTTTAAATGAAACCCAGTCTGCCGGTATTTCAAAATCTTTCGTAGTACCGGATATAGCGCTGTTATAATCATATCCATCTTTATCAAAAAAGCAAAGTCTTGATTGTTGCACCTCATAGGCATGAGATAATTGCTGCTGATGCATTTCCACATTCCATTGAATATTTAATGAATTTTGCGTCAGTAATTTATCCGCACCATTCAATAATATATTCCAGTCAATCATATAATCATTCGCAGGAATTTTAAACTGGTGCGTAATATTTTGGCCTGTGGTACCATTGAGTGCATAAGTTATAGTTTGTGAACCATCCGCATTTTTAGTAATAACCGGTGCATTAAAAAACATATTGGAAGTAAGTACTGCATGATTGGGGCTTGTAT
>JBDTAN010000349.1:0-2811 GCA_039924585.1 Chitinophagaceae bacterium
GTGTAAGCGTATCCGGAGAATTATTCCACTAATTGATTTTTTCAGTACCGGTAAATTGGTTGGTACTTACATTCATATTTACATCTATCTGGTAAGAAATGCGTTGTTGCCAGCGCTCCGGCTGGGCGTGTACGAATTCTCCTATAAAAAGGCAGAGGATGAGTGACAGGTATTTCATGTGATTTATTTTTTATGAAAAATTGAAAGAAGCAAATATAAGTTTTAAAATAATGATCCGCTTACCGTTCAAAAAACAAGAAGTTAACTGATTACTAATTTAATAGGTTAAGTGAGGGCCAAAAATCCAATGGATAAAAAAAATTCATTCTATAAAAAAAATATTTTAGATTTGCCTAAAATATTTTTACGTGCAATCTAAATATACCATTGCCGAAGAGAATTATATAAAAGCAATTTTTCATTTACAGGAGGAGGGAGGTTTATCCACCGGAAAACTTTCTGAAGCTTTGAAAACCAAGCCTGCATCCGCCACGGATATGCTAAAAAAATTGAAAGATAAAAAGTTGATTTCCTGGTCACCTTATAAAAAATTCAAGTTAACCGTGAAGGGAAAAACGCTCGCCCTGAACATCGTTCGCCGTCATCGTTTATGGGAATATTTTCTTTCAGAAAAATTGCATTTTGACTGGGATGAAGTACACGCAATTGCGGAAGAAATGGAACATGTAAGTTCTGAAAAACTTATTGATAAACTGGATGCATATTTAAATTTTCCACGGGTGGATCCGCACGGCGATCCCATTCCAGATGCCATGGGAAATATGCAGCAACGCGCACAATTACGCCTTGCTGACCTTCCCATAAATGCACCTGCAAATATCATTGCTGTGGCGAGCCAGGAACTGCAACTGCTGGAACTTTTAAAGCATTTTGATATTAGCCTGGGAACACGTGTAGAAGTGAAAAAAAGATTTGATTTTGATGAATCTATGGAAGTGAAAATAAAAAATAAAACAGCCATTCAATTGGGTGAAGCTTTGACTAAATCACTCATAGTAAAACTTATATAATATGGCCGATAAACAACATAAACATATTTCTTTAAGTGAGGTGCATGAATCGGTGGACATGACCACAACAACAAAAAAAGGCTGGCGAAAATGGCTACCTTATTTTGGGCCGGCATACCTGGTAAGTGTGGGCTACATGGATCCCGGTAACTGGGCTACAGATTTGCAGGGCGGTGCACAATTTGGTTATAGTTTGATTTGGGTTTTGATAATGAGTAACCTCATGGCTTTATTATTACAAAGTTTGAGTACCCGTTTAGGCATTGTTCGAAGGCGCGACCTGGCACAGGCAAACCGCGATATGTATCCGCGTGCAGTTAATTTTTGTTTATACATTCTTGCAGAATTTGCTATAGCCGCTTGCGACCTGGCGGAAGTGTTGGGAATGGCTATAGGAATCCATCTGCTTACCGGCCTTCCAATTTTATGGGGCGTTTGTATTACAGTACTGGATACTTTTTTATTACTCTGGTTTCAAAAACTTGGGATGCGTCGTCTCGAAGCATTTATCATTGCACTTATATTAATTATTGGTGGTTCTTTTTTAATTGAAATATTTTTAGCAAAACCTGATGCGGGTGAAATCTTAAAAGGTTTTGTGCCATCCGCTTTAAATGGAGATGCATTATATATTGCTGTTGGAATTATCGGTGCGACGGTGATGCCGCACAATTTATATTTACATTCTTCATTAGTACAAACCCGCAAGATCGCCAATACAGATAGTGGTATAAAGAAAGCGTTGAAATTTAATTTTATAGACAGCACCATTGCATTGAACGCCGCTTTTTTTGTGAATGCAGCAATTTTAATTTTAGCCGCATCCGTTTTTTTTGCATCAGGTAATACACAGGTCGCAAAAATTGAAGATGCACATAAGTTATTGGCTCCTTTACTAGGAAGTAAAATGGCGCCTATTTTATTTGCTGTTGCGTTGATCGCTGCCGGCCAGAGTTCTACAATCACGGGCACGCTTGCAGGACAAATTGTAATGGAAGGTTATTTGAATCTCCGTATTAATCCCTGGATGCGCAGGCTGCTCACGCGTTTGCTCGCAATCATTCCCAGCGTGATTGTAATACTTGTTTATGGTGACCAGGAATTAGATGCATTGTTGATCTTAAGCCAGGTGATCTTAAGTGCACAACTTGGTTTTGCAGTCATTCCATTGATATTTTTTGTGAGTGATAAAAAAACTATGGGTAAATATGCGATCGCACCCTGGGTTAAAATCTTATCCTGGCTCGTAGCAACAGTACTGGTTTTTTTAAATATTAAAATGGTCACAGAAGCTTGTTTGCCGATCTTCCGGGCAGAGGGTAACGTGGGTTTAAAAATATTATTGATTGGATCTGCAATCCTCTTTGCCTGGTTGTTTATTATGATGATAAAAATTCCTGTTATGAAAAAAAGAAAATCATTGGCGAATCCCGCTATGCATGGGGAAGTTGTACCATTGACAAATTTAGAAGCGCCCAGGATAAAACATATTGCTGTTTCCCTGGACTTCACAGGAAATGATGAAAAATTAATTGCTTTCGCGCTTTCACAAGGCCGGCATGATGCGCATTATTTGTTGTTGCATATTGTGGAAACTGCAGCTGCACGTTTCTTCGGGGAGCAGGCAGATGATGCAGAAACACGTGCCGATTTGCATAGGCTGGAAGTGTATGCTTCACAATTAAAAACATTAGGTTACGAAGTGAATATACAATTAGGGTATAAAAACAGGGTAAAGGAAATCGTTCGTATTGTCCGGGAAGAAAATGCGGACATGCTG